>DATEPR010000584.1:0-16708 GCA_035273045.1 Pseudonocardiaceae bacterium
CGCGTTCGGCGTGCACGGCGCGTTCGACCTGGCCGTCAACGCCACCGGCGACGTCTACGTCGACGCCCACCACACGGTGGAGGACGTGGCCATCGTGCTGGGCCAGGCGATCCGGCAGGCGCTCGGTGACCGGTCCGGCATCCGCCGGTTCGGCGACGCCTGGATCCCGATGGACGAGGCGCTGGCGCACGCCGTGGTCGACGTGTCCGGCCGGCCCTACTGCGTGCACACCGGTGAGCCGGACACCCTGGCCGGGTTCGTGGTCGGCGGCCACTACGCCACCGTGCTCAACCGGCACGTGTTCGAGTCGCTGGCCTTCCACGCCCAACTGGCCCTGCACGTCCGCGTGCTGGCCGGCCGGGACCCGCACCACGTCACCGAAGCCGAGTACAAGGCGGTGGCCAGGGCGCTGCGCGCGGCGGCCGAGGCCGACCCCAGGCTGACCGGCGTACCGTCCACCAAGGGCACGCTGTAGCCCACCGGAACGAAGTCGAGGAATCGCGGTGTCCAAGGAAGTCGTGCTGGTCATCCTGATCGCGGTGGCCGGTTTCCTGGTGGGTGGCGTCTACACGACCTGGAAGACCGCCAAGGTGACGGCCACGGTGCTGGGTGTGGCCGCCGCCCTGGCCATCGCGGGCGCGGTCGCCTGGTACGTGTCCTGAGCCGGCCGGCGTCGAGTCAGTCGATGCCGCCCTCGCTGTGGGCGCGCAGCTTCAGCGAACCCGGGCCCATGGCGGCGGCGACGTCATCGGGATTGTGCAGCGCGCAACTGCGCAGCGACAGGCAGCCGCAGCCGATGCACGACGTCAACCGGTCGCGCAGCCGTTGCAGCGCGTCGATCCGGGTGTCCAGTTCGGCCCGCCAGGACCGGGACAGCCGGGCCCAGTCGCTCTTGGTGGGCGGGCGCCCGTTGGGCAGGGTGCTCAGGGCGTCCCGGATCTGGTCCAGGCTGAGGCCGACCCGTTGCGCGGTCCGGATGAACGCGAGCCTGCGCAGCACCGCCCTGGGGTAGCGCCGCTGGTTGCCCGCGGTCCGGGTGGCCGTGATCAGGCCGGACTCCTCGTAGAAGCGCAGCGCGGTGTGCGGCACCCCGCTGCGCTGCGCCACCTGGCCGATGGTCAGTTGTTCGGGCAGAGACGACACCCCGTCATGCTACGCCTTGACTTCGACATAGCTTGAGGTTGCACGGTGATGACATGACGATGACAGCACGATCGAAGTACGCTGACCTGCCCGCGCTGATGGGCGGAATGACCGGGGACGAGAAGCATGTCATGGCTGCCTCCTCAACGGTGGACGTGCTGTGGGTGCTGTACGACCGGGTGCTCGACGTGACACCGGACCGGGTGGCCGACCCCGACCGCGACCGGTTCCTGCTGTCCAAGGGACACGGCCCGACCGCCTACTACGCCGTGCTGGCCGCCAAGGGATTCATCGACCCGGACCTGCTGGCCGGCTGGGCGGAACGGGACTCGCCGCTGGGCAACCACCCGGACGCGACACTCCTGCCCGGCGTGGAGATCGGCAGCGGTTCCCTGGGCCACGGGCTGCCGCTCGCCGTCGGCGTCGCGCTCGGCCTGCGGGCGCAGCGCCGGACCAAGCCGAAGGTCGTCGTGCTGGTCGGCGACGGCGAACTGGACGAGGGCAGCAACCACGAGGCGATCGTGCTGGCCGGCCGGCTCGGCCTGGACCGCCTGACGGTCGTCGCGATCGACAACCACAGCTCCACCTACGGCTGGCCGGGCGGCATCGCGGACCGGTTCGCGCTGGAGGGCTGGGCGGCCGCCACGGTCGACGGCCGCGACCACGACCAGTTGGCGGATGCGTTCACCCGGCCCCATCCCGGTCGTCCGGCCGTCGTGGTGGCCGTGATCGAGGGGAGGGCCTGATGACCGCCACGCGACCGGCGACGATGCGGGAGACGTTCGCCGCGACCGTGTCCGAGTTGCTGGACGACGATCCCCGGCTGGCCGTCGTGCTGGCCGACATCTCGGCGAGCCTGTTCGCCGGCGCCGCGGCCCGGCATCCGGACCGGGTCATCAACGTGGGCATCCGCGAGCAACTGCTGGTCGGCGTCGCGGGCGGCCTCGCGCTGAGCGGGATGCGGCCGGTCGTGCACACGTTCGCGCCGTTCCTGGTGGAGCGGCCGTTCGAACAGGTCAAGCTGGACCTGGGCCACCAGGACGTGGGCGCGGTGCTGGTCAGCTACGGCGGCTCCTACGACATGTCCACCGAGGGCCGCACCCACCAGTCGCCGGCCGACGTCGCCCTGATGGACTCGCTGCCCGGCTGGACGATCCACGTGCCCGGCCACCCGGCCGAGGCCGACCTGGCGCTGCGCGCCGCCGTCACCGGCGACGGCCGGGTGTACGTGCGGCTGTCCAGCCGGTCCAACGCCGAACCGGTGCCGGGCACCGGTGTCCGGGTGGTCCGGTCCGGCAGCCGGGGTGTGGTGCTGGCGGTCGGTCCGATGCTGGACCGGGTGCTGGCCGCGACGGAGACGGTGGACGTGACGGTGGCGTACACGTCGACGGTCCGCCCGCTGGACGGCGTCGGCCTGCGCTCCGCGGTGCTGGCCGCCGACCGGTCGGACGTGGTGCTGGTCGAGCCGTACCTGGCCGGCACGTCGGCCCACCTGGTGAACGCGGCGCTGGAGGACCTGCCGCACCGGGTGCGGTCGCTGGGGGCCGGGCGCGAGTTCGAGGTGCGGATGTACGGCACGCCGGCCGACCACGACGTGGTCCACGGGCTGGACGCGGCGGGGATCGCGGCGGCCGTGCGGTCGTTCGTGCGCTGACCAGCCGGTAGCCTGGCGCCGTGCCTCGCGTCGTCGTCCTGGACTACGGGTCCGGCAATCTCCGGTCGGCCGAACGTGCCCTGCGCCGGGTCGGCGCCGACGTCGAGGTCACCGCCGACTTCCATGCGGCGCTGGACGCGGACGGCCTGGTCGTCCCGGGTGTCGGCGCGTTCGCCGCGTGCATGGCGGGCATCGAGGAGGTGCACGGGCAGCGGATCATCGGCCGCAGGCTCGCCGGCGGCCGGCCCGTGCTGGGCATCTGCGTCGGCATGCAGGTGCTGTTCGAGCGGGGCGTGGAGCACGGCGTCGAGGTGGCCGGCTGCGCCGAGTGGCCCGGTGCGGTGGAGCGGCTGAACGCCGAGATCCTGCCGCACATGGGCTGGAACACCGTCCGCGTCCCGCCCGGCTCGCAGCTGTTCGCCGGCCTGCCCGCCGGCACCCGCTTCTACTTCGTGCACTCCTACGCGGCCCGCACCTGGCGGTTGCGCGACACCGGACCGCTGCCCGAACCCCTGGTCACCTATGCCCACCACGGCGAGGACTTCGTGGCCGCCGTGGAGAACGGGCCGCTGTGGGCGACCCAGTTCCACCCGGAGAAGTCCGGGGACGCCGGCGCGCACCTGCTGGAGAACTGGCTCAAGACCGTGTGACGTGTGCCACGTTCCGCGACATCAGGGTCGCGGAAAGCGACAGGCCGGTGATCTGGCCGATGCGTGACCGTCCGGCCCCGAGCTACCCATGGAATGCGCACTGCCGCGCATCCCCATGACACATTCGGAGCGTCCCCCATGCAACCGAACGTCTCACCAGTCACCAACCGGTGGCGGCGCCGGATCGCCACCATCGTCGCCGTCGGCGCCGCGGGCGGTCTCGCCCTGGTGGGTGCCTCCGCCGCGCAGGCGAACGCCGTGGCCGCGCCGGGCACCGGCTGTGCCCAGGTGGCCATCATCACCGCCCGTGCCTCCGGCGAGGCGCCCGGCGAGGGCATCACCGGCTCGCTGGTGACCCAGATCGTCGACTCCAGCCAGCAGACCGTCAGCCGCGCGTCGGTGGACTACCCGGCCACCCTGACCAACTACGCCAGCAGCTCGGCGCAGGGCGTGTCGGCACTGAAGACGCAGCTCACCAACGAGGTCAACTCCTGCCCGACCACCAAGGTCGTCCTGCTCGGCTACTCGCAGGGCGCGCACGTCGTGCTCGACGTGCTCGGCGGCGGCGGTGGCGGTGCCCTCGGCGCGACCACGCCGCCGATCTCGTCGACGATCGCCAGCCACGTGCTGGCCGTGGCGACGTTCGGCGACCCGAGGCACGTCGTCGGCCAGGCGTTCGACCTGGGCACCTCCACCCGCAACGGCCTGTTCCCCAGGACGGCCGCGCAGCTTCAGGTGCTGGCCGGCATGGCGAGCAAGATCCAGGCGTACTGCGACTCCGGTGACGAGTTCTGCGACAGCGGCGCCAGCCTCCAGGTGCACCTGACCTACCTGGACCGCTACCAGAACGCGGCCGCCAGCTTCGTGCTGGGCAAGATCGGCGGCTGAGCAGGGACGGAAGGGCTGGTCCGCACCCGCGGGTCAGCCCTTCACGCTGCCCTCGTTGGCACCGCGGACGAAGTAGCGCTGGAACACGATGAACACGATCGCCACCGGGATGGTGGCCAGCAGCGCGGCGGACAGTTTCAGCGGGTACTGGGTGCCGGCACCCAGCGATCCGGTGACCAGGTCGGCCAGGCCGCGCGGCAGCGTGTACAGGTTCGGGCTCTGCACCGCGACCAGCATGTTGGTCAGCTCGTTCCAGGAACCCTGGAACGCCAGGATGGTCAGCGTGAGCAGCGCCGGGCGGGCCATCGGCAGCACGACCGACCAGTACAGCCGGAACGTGCCCGCGCCGTCGATCCTGGCCGCCTCCTCGATGGCGACCGGCACGGTCTCGAAGAACTGCTTCATGATGAACACGCCACCGGCGTCGGCCAGCAGCGGCAGGATCATCGCGCCGTACGTGTCGTAGATGCCCAACTGGTTGAGCACCAGGAACTTCGGGATCATCAGCACGACGCCGGGCACGGCCAGCACCGCGATGATCCCGGCGAACAGCGCGCCCCGGCCGGGGAACCGCAGCCGGGCCAGCGCGTAGCCGGCCAGCGAGTCCAGCAGCAGCCGGCCGCCGGTGACGAACAGCGTCACCACCACCGAGTTGAGTGTCCACAATGGAAAGTCGGTGGTCCCGTTGAACAGCTTGGCGAAGCTGTCGCCGACGGTGGCCGGGCGCGGAACCGGGGACAGCGGGTGGGCCGCGGCGTCCGGCTGGGACTTGAACGACCCGGCGATCTGGATCACGAACGGGTAGAGGAACACCAGCGCGAACACCACGAGCACGGCCATGCCCACGACGAACACGATCACGGCCCGCCGCCGGCGCCGGTTCAGGTGCCGGGTCGGCGCTGCCGCCACCGCACCGGTCATGGTCGCCGTCATGCCTCACCCTCCCTGCGCATGCTCCGGCGCAGTCGCCGCTCGGCCCGCCGCTCCCGGGCGCTGTCCCTGTCCCGCAGCACGAAGCGCTGCACCAGCGTCATCAGCACGATGATCGCGAACAGCACGAACGACATCGCGGCGCCCGCCGGGTACTGCTGGTCGCCGAAACCGGTGGTGTAGGACAGGTAGGCGGGGCTGAGCGTGGTCTTGGCCGGGCCGCCCTGGCTGACGATGAAGATCTGGTCGAACACCTGCCACGAGCCGATCAGCCCGAGCGTGATAACCAGGAACACCTGCGGCCGCAACTGCGGCAGGGTGACGTGCCACAGCCGCTGCCAGGCGTTGGCGCCGTCCAGCACGCTGGACTCCTCGACGTCCACCGGCAGGTCCTGCAACGCGGCCAGGAAGATCAGCATGAACGTGCCGGACGTGGTCCACACGACCAGCATGATGATCGCGCACATGGCCACGCTCGGCCCGGACAGCCAGTCCCACCAGGACAGGCCGAGCACGCCGTGGCCGGCCAGCGCGGCCGGCGGGTTGTTCGGGTCGACGACGTGCAGCCCACCCAGGATCAGGTGCAGCAGGCCGTCCGAGTCGTTGAACCACGACGGACCCCGGATGCCGACCACCCCGAGCAGGTCGTTGATCGCGCCGTTGCCGGTGAACAGGTAGAGGAACACGATGCTGATCGCGACCGAGCTGGTCACCGAAGGGAAGTAGAACGCGGTGCGGAAGAACGTCCTGCCCAGCAGGCGACGCTGGTTGACCACCATGGCCAGGAACAGCGCCAGCACGGTCTGGGCCGGCACCACCAGCAGCACGTAGTACAGCGTGTTGCGGATGCTGGTCATGAAGTCGTCCCGTTCCAGGCCGGGACGCACCAGCAGGCGCGCGTAGTTGGCACCGCCGGCGAACGGCACGCCGCCGGCGAACGGGCTGCCCTGGCCGGTCCAGTTGGTCAGGCTGACCCACAGCGCCATCAGGATCGGCACCAGCAGGAAGACGATCAGCATCAGCACGGCCGGCGCGCTGAACAGCCAGCCGGCCAGCGCCTCCCGGGGATACCGTCCCCGCCGGCGGGGGGCGTGCCGGCGGGGACGGGCCGCCGCGGCGGTGGCGACGGTGCCACCACCGATCACCGGCGGAGTCCGCACGGACGCCATGGGCCGCTCAGCCGCCCAGGGCGTTCGTCAGGTTGGTCTGCAACCGCGACAGGATCGCCGACGGCGACGTCTTGGCCAGCTGGGTGAGCTGCGTGTCGTAGTCGGCGAGCACCTCGGACACCTTGGGCGCGTTCACCGGGCCGACACCGTTGGGCGCACCGGCCAGGAACGCCTTGTCCGTGGGGAACTGCTGCTCGTAGGTCGACTCGACGGACTGGCGGGACGGGATCACGCCGAACGCCTTGGCGAACGCGAGCTGCTGCTTGGGCGCGGTCATGGCGTTGACGAAGGAGATCGCGGCCGCGTGGTTGTGGCTCTTGGCGCTGATGCCCCAGCACTGGGTGAACTCCAGCGTGCCCGGACCGGCCGGGCCGGACGGCATCGGCGCGATCTCGTACCTGATCTTCGGGTAGTCCGACTTCATGGCGCCCTCGATCCAGTTGCCCTCGATCGTCATGGCGGCCTTGCCGGTGCCCAGGGCCTCGCCGCCCCACCCGGTGTCCAGCTGCGACGAGTACTTCATCAGGCCCTGCTTGAGCAGGCCCTGCACGAAGGTCAGCGCCTGCACGTTCTGCGGCGAGTTGGCGTCCGGCTTGCCGGACTTGTCGACGATGGAGCCGCCGGCCTCCTTGATGAAGGCGTCGACGCGGTCATGCGTCGGGCTCACGGCCAGCGGCACGATGCCCTTGGCCTTGATCTTCTTCAGGTCGGCGGTGAACTGGTCCCACGTGGTGGGCAGGTCGGCGTTGGTCAGGCCGGCCTTGGCCCACAGGTCGGTGTTGATCACCAGGCCAAGGGTGGAGAAGTCCTTGGGAGCACAGTAGAACGTGCCCTTGTAGGTGAACGCGGCGCGCAGTGTCGGGTAGAAGTCGTTGGGGTTGTTCACCTTGTTGCCGTACGGGTACAGCGCGCCCACGCTGGCGTAGTCGGCGATCTTGGCGGCGTCCAGGTAGAACACGTCCGGCGGGTTGCTGCCGGCGAACGCCTGGCCGAGCTGCTGGTCGATGTTCTGCGCCGGGACCACGGTCGCCTTGTTGCCGCTGCTGCGCGCCCAGGCCGCCGCCGCCTGCTTCACCGCGGCCGTCTCCGCGTCACCGGAGGACGCGATCAGGATCTGCAGGCTGGCCGGGCCGGTCTTCTGGGCCGGCTGGCTGGAGCTGTTGAATCCGCTGCCACAGCCTGCGGCGAACAGTGCGGCGGCGGCCAGCACGGCCGCGCCGGCCAGTGGACGGGTCATGCGTGACATGACGACTCCTTTGTCGTGGGGAGTTGTGTCGGGGAGGGGAGTCGGGGGTGGGCAGTGGATCAACCTGACTGGCGGACCACCAGGTGCGGGGTGAGCAACACCTGGTGCTGGGCCTCGCCGTCGCCAGGTCTGTCGAGGAAACTGGTGAGCAGGTCGACGCAGGTGGCCGCCGCCTCGCGCAACGGCTGCGCCACCGTGGTCAGGCCGAGCGCCGCGGCGACGGGCGAGTCGTCGAAGCCGATCACGGGCAGGGTGGACCCGCCCCGGCTGACCTGGTCGGCGACGAAGCCGAGCGCGCCGATGGCCAGCGTGTCGCTCGCGCACACGAGCGCGTCCACGGCGTGCCGGCGGACCAGTTCCACCGCCGAGGCCTGGCCGTCGGCGGCGGTGTTCTCGGTCGCCGTGGACAGTCCGGTGGGGTCGACGCCCGCCGCGCGCAGGGTCGTCTCCCAGCCGGCCCGCCGGTCGTCGCCGACCCCGGAGCCGATCGGCCAGCCGAGGAAGCCGATCCGCCGGTGGCCGGCGTCCAGCAGCCGTTCGGTGGCGGCCCTGGTGCCGGCCTTGCCGTCCACGTCCACCCACCAGTGCTTGGCCCGCACGCCCCACGGCCGGCCGAAGGTCACGAACGGCACACCCTGCTTGCGCAGCCACGTGGTGCGCCGGTCCCTGTGGTGGGTGCCGGTGAGGATGAACGCGTCCAGTTCGTAGGAGTTGAGCAGGTCCGAGTAGGTGCTGATCTCGTCCGCGTCATCGGTCGCGGTGAACACGAGGGTGCGGAAGCCGTACCGTTCGGCCGATTCGGTGACGGCGTGCACGAATCGATCCAGGATGGAGCCGGTCCGGTTCTCGCTGAACGGTTCCATGCGCATGGCGATCAGGTTGGACCGGTGGGTGCGCAGCTGCCGGGCCGCCCGGTGTGGCCGGTAGCCCAGCTCGGTGATCGCCGCCTGCACCCGTTCCCTGGTGTCCGCCTGCACCCGATGTGGCGCGTTGAGCACATTGGACACGGTTTGTCGGGATACGTTGGCGCGTGCGGCCACCGTGGTGATGGTCGGCCGTTCGTCGCCCATGCGCGTCCCTCCCGGCCACCCTGGTCCGGTCGGCGTGGCCGCGATGATTTGATCGTTCAAATCGTTGCTGTACAGTCTTAACCCGTCAGGTCGCTGGCGTCAACCACCGCACCCCGGGAGGGGCCTTGGCTCATCTGCAACCGGCTCTTCACGACCTGGACCTGTGCGTGCTCGCACCGACGGCGGTGGCCAGTGACCACACAGGACAGTTGCTCGGCAGCCGGGGGCACGGCGTGCTGCACGCTGACGTCCGGGTGCTGTCCCGGGCCGAGCTGGTGGTCGACGGCAGTGAGCTGGAGCTGATCCGTGCGGTGCGGGACGGCAGTGCGCGCAGCCGGTTCGTCAGCCTCGCCCGCTCGCTCGGCGATCCGGGTCCCGACCCCACGGTGCGCGTCGAGCGCCACCGGGAGACCACTGTGGACGGTGTGGTGGAGCGGATCCACCTGGTGTCCACGGCCCGCACCCCGGTGCGCACCACCGTCCGGCTGCTGCTGGCCGCCGACCTGGTGGACGTCGCGGCCGTGAAGGCCGGCCGGGACGGCGATCCGGTCCCGTTCGCCGCGGCCGGCGCAGGCCTGACCTGGGGGCGCGACGGCATCACCGCGACCGCCACCGGTGAGGGGGCCGTCGCTGTCGCCACCGAGGCCGGTGGCCGGCTGGAGTGGCGGGTCGACCTGCCACCGCGGGGCACCGAGGTGCTGCGCTGGCGGCTGGTCGCCACCGACCCGGCGGCCGTGGTCACCGCGCCGGTGTCCGCGGTCGAGTGGGAACGGCCGGAGGTCACCGCGGACGACCGCCGGCTGACCGCCCTGCTCGACCAGGCCCTGGACGACCTGGCCGCGCTGCGGCTGGTCACCACCGACCAGCCCGACCAGCCGTTCCTCGCCGCGGGAGCGCCCTGGTTCTTCACCCTGTTCGGCCGGGACAGCCTGTGGGCGGCCCGGCTGCTGCTGCCGCTGGGCACCGAACTGGCCGGATCGACGCTGCGCGCGCTGGCCGGCCGGCAGGGCAAGAGCACCGACCAGCGCACCGCCGCCGCGCCCGGCAAGATCATGCACGAGTTGCGGCGCAACGGTTTCACCGAACCCACCACCGGCGTCACGCTGCCCGCCGTCTACTACGGCACCATCGACGCCACCCCGCTGTGGGTGTGCCTGCTGCACGACGCCTGGCGCTGGGGGCTGCCCGCCGAGGACGTCGACGACCTGCTGCCCAACCTGGAGGCGGCCCTGGGCTGGCTGGCCGGTGACGCCGACCCGGACCACGACGGCTTCCTGGAGTACGTCAACGAGACCGGCTCCGGACTGGCCAACCAGGGCTGGAAGGACTCCGGCGACTCGATTCGCTTCCGCGACGGCCGGCTGGCCGACCCGCCGATCGCGCTGTGCGAGGTGCAGGGCTACGCGCACGAGGCCGCGATCAAGGGCGCCGCGCTGCTGGACGCCTTCGGCCGCACCGGCGCCGACCAGTGGCTGGACTACGCCGACCGGCTGGCCACCCGGTTCCGCGACCGGTTCTGGGTGGCCGACGAGCACGGGCCGTACCCGGCGATCGCGCTGGACCGGGACAAGCGCCCGGTGGACGCGCCGACCAGCAACATCGGCCACCTGGTCGGCAGCGGAATGCTGACCACGGCGGAGATCGACACGATCGCCCGGCGGCTGGCCGCGCCGGACATGTCGTCCGGCTACGGGCTGCGCACCATGTCCAGCGAGGCCGGCGGCTACGCGCCGCTGTCCTACCACTGTGGCTCGGTGTGGCCGCACGACACGGTGATCGTCGCGCAGGCGCTGGGCGAGGCCGGCCAGCATGCGGCGGCCACCGAACTCGTCGGCGGCCTGCTGCGCGCGGCGCCGTCGTTCGGCTACCGGCTGCCCGAACTGTTCGGCGGCGACGCGGTGACCGACCTGCCGCAGCCCACCCCGTACCCGGCGGCGTGCCACCCGCAGGCGTGGGCGGCGGCGGCCGCGGTCGGCATCCTGCGGGTGCTCACCGGGGTGCGGCCGGACATGCCGAACCGGACCGTGACCGTCGCGCCGCCGGCCGGCAGTCCGGTCGGCGCGCTGTCCGTGCGTGGCCTGCGGCTGGGTCGGGGCCGGCTGGACCTGGCGGTGGACGCGGCCGGCCACCCGGTGTCGGTGCGCGCCCCGATGGGTGTGACCGTCACCGGCCGGGGGCGTTCCGGAATGGACGTGCGGGCCTGACCTGGCCGGGGCCGCTACCGGAATGCGGGCCGGTGCGCCAGGCTTCAGCCCTGTGGTGAAGGCCCGCGCGGGAGGCCGGTCACGGGCCGAGTGTGTCCTAGACAGGACGGTTGTGCTGCTGGATGTACTGGCGCAGCATGGAGATCGGTGCCCCGCTGACCGATCCGGCGAAGAGGAGCCCGACCACAGGCACGGCGCCCGCCAGTGGTGCCCGACCGACCAACTGGGGAATTCTTGCCGCATCCGGTGGGACGACTTCATGACGAACACCAGGTGCTTGTGCAGTGCGAAGCACGGTGTCGACCAGTCCGCATACCCTCAAGCGCAGACAGGTAACCAACCAGATAGGATGGGGTCGTGCAGCTGCGGTACAACTACCGCGTTGAACCAACACCGACCCAGCGGGTCGCGTTGGCGCGGGCGTTCGGGTGTGCTCGGGTGGTGTTCAACGACGCGCTGCGCGCACGGCGGGAAGCCCACGCCGCTGGTCTGCCGTATCCCTCGGATGGACAACTGTCCCAGCAGGTCATCACCCAGGCCAAGACCACGCCCGAGCGGGTCTGGTTGGGCGAGGTGTCGGCGGTGGTGTTGCAGCAGGCCCTGGCCGACCTGAACACCGCGTACCGCAACTTCTTGGCTTCCTGCTCGGGAAAGCGTCGGGGTCCGAAGGTCGCACCGCCACGGTTCCGCTCCCGCAAGGACAACCGGCAAGCGGTCCGGTTCACCGCCAATGCCCGGTTCCGGGTGCTGGAGAACGGCCGCCTGCGGCTGCCCAAGATCGGGGACGTGCGGGTGCGCTGGTCCCGGGCCTTGCCCGCCCCACCCTCGTCTGTGACGATCATCCAGGACGCGGCGGGCCGGTACTTCGCTTCGTTCGTCGTCCAGACCAGCGACGACCCGTTGCCCCCGGCCGAGTCCGATGTGGGGATCGACCTGGGGTTGACCCACTTCGCGGTGCTCTCGAACGGCACGAAAGTCGCCGCGCCGCGTTTCCTGCGACAGGCCGCCCGCAGGCTGCGCATGTTGCAGAAGGCACTGTCTCGCAAGAACAAGGGCAGCAACAACCGGACCAAGGCACGGATCGTGGTGGCTCGCGCACACGCGCGGGTCACCAACACACGCCGGGACTTCCACCACAAGCTGTCCACCACGATCGTCCGCGACAACCAAGCGGTGTATGTGGAAGACCTCGCGGTGGCGGGCCTGGCCCGCACGAGGCTGGCTAAGTCCATGCACGACGCCGGATGGACAGCGTTCACGGCGATGCTGGAATATAAGGCCACCCGCCACGGGCGTGCCTTCGGGCGGGTCGACCGCTGGTTTCCCTCCACCCGCTTGTGCTCGGTGTGCGGCACGGTCGGCGAGAAGCTGCCGCTGAAGGTCCGGTCCTGGACCTGTCCGTGTGGGGCGGTCCACGACCGGGACGTGAACGCGGCGATCAACATCCTGGCGGCCGGACGGGCCGACAGACCAACGCCTGTGGAGCTGATGTCAGACGGGGCCCCGGTCCCGCAGCCGGCGCTGAAGCAGGAACCCACCGGAAACGTGGCATGAGCCACGCAGGCCGGAATCCCCACCGTTCACCGTGGGGTGGACGTCAAGCTGCGGGCGTGACACTCACGCTGTTGCCGGCCGTTGACGTGGCCGACGGCAAGGCCGTGCGGCTGGTCCGCGGCGCGTCCGGCACCGAGACCGACTACGGCGACCCGATGGCCGCCGCGCTCGCCTGGCAGGCCGACGGCGCCGAGTGGGTGCACCTGGTCGACCTGGACGCCGCGTTCGGCCGGGGCGACAACCGGGAACTGCTGGCCGGCGTGGTCGGCCGGCTGGACGTCAAGGTGGAGCTGTCCGGCGGCATCCGGGACGACGACTCGCTGGCCGCCGCCCTGGCCACCGGGTGCGCCAGGGTCAACCTGGGCACGGCCGCCCTGGAGCACCCCGCCTGGTGCTCGCGGGTGATCGCCGAGTACGGCGACCGGATCGCGGTCGGCCTGGACGTGCGGATCGGCGAGGACGGCCACCGGCTGGCCGCCCGCGGCTGGACCACCGACGGCGGCGACCTGTGGCCGGTGCTGGAGCGGCTGGACGCCGACGGCTGCGCCCGCTACGTGGTCACCGACGTGAGCAAGGACGGCACGCTCCAGGGGCCGAACCTGCAACTGCTGCGGGACGTGTGCGCGCGCACCGACGCCCCGGTCATCGCGTCCGGCGGAGTGTCCAGTGTGGACGATCTGCGGAAGCTGGCGACGCTGAGCTACGACGGGGTGGAGGGCGCCATCATCGGCAAGGCCCTGTACGCCGGGGCGTTCACGCTGCCGGAGGCGCTGGCCGCGGTGGCCGGCTGAGCAGCGCGTTTCCCGAATGTGAGATGCTGCGGACGTGGGTGTCGCGGTGCGGGTGATCCCGTGTCTGGACGTGGACGCGGGCCGGGTGGTCAAGGGCGTCAACTTCGCCGACCTGGTGGACGCGGGCGATCCCGTCGAGTTGGCGGCCGCCTACGACGCCGAGGGCGCGGACGAGCTGACCTTCCTGGACGTGACCGCGTCCTCCGGTGACCGGGAGACCACCTACGACGTGGTCCGGCGCACCGCGGAGCAGGTGTTCATCCCGCTCACCGTCGGTGGCGGCGTGCGGTCCGTGGACGACGTGAACCGGCTGCTGCGGGCCGGCGCGGACAAGGTCAGCGTCAACACGGCGGCCATCGCCCGGCCGGAACTGCTGCACGAGGCGTCCCGCCGGTTCGGCTCCCAGTGCGTCGTGCTGTCGGTGGACGCCCGCCGGGTGCGCGACGGCGAGCCGACGCCGTCCGGTTTCGAGGTGACCACCCATGGCGGCCGGCGCGGCACCGGCATCGACGCGGTCGAGTGGGCGGCTCGCGGCCAGGAGTTGGGCGTCGGCGAGATCCTGCTCAACTCGATGGACGCGGACGGCACTCGGGCCGGGTTCGACGTCGAGCTGATCGAACTGGTTCGGGCCAGGGTGGACGTGCCGCTGATCGCCAGCGGCGGCGCCGGCGAACTGGCGCACTTCCCGCCGGCGGTGGCTGCCGGCGCGGACGCCGTGCTCGCGGCCAGCGTGTTCCACTTCGGCACGCTGCGGATCGGCGAGGTCAAGGGAGTGCTCGCGCGGGCGGGGGTGGAGGTCCGATGACCGGTCTGGCACCCGAGGTCGCGGGGCGGCTCAAGCGGAACGCGGACGGCCTGGTGTGCGCGGTGGCGCAGGCGCACGGCACCGGTGAGGTGCTGATGGTCGCGTGGATGAACGACGAGGCGCTGCACCGCACGCTGACCACCCGTGAGGCCACGTACTTCTCCCGCAGCCGGCAGCGCCTGTGGGTCAAGGGCGAGACGTCCGGCCACACCCAGCACGTCCGCGAGGTCCGCCTGGACTGCGACGGCGACACGGTGCTGGTGATCGTCGACCAGAAGGACGCCGCGTGCCACACCGGCAACCGCAGCTGCTTCGACACCGAGGTGCTGCTCGCCGACGAGCCGGGCTAGGACGGTCCTAGAGGTCGGCGGTCAGGTAGCGCTGGACGTTCGGCGCGATCATGGTGACCAGTTCCTCGACGTCCGCCGAGGCGATCGGTTCCAGTTTCAGCACGTACCGCATGATGCCCAGGCCGGCGATCTGCGAGGCGCACAGGGCGCCGCGCAGCGCGGGCCGGTCGGAGCCGGTGGCGTCGGCGATCACCCGGAACACCGTGCCGCTGAAGAAGTCCGCGAACGACTTGGCGGCCAGTTCCTGGTTGGCCACGCTCAGCATCAGCGCGGCGAACCGGCCCTGATGGGTGTCCCACAGCGTGACGAACGTGCGGATGACCCGTTCCGCGAGCGTGTCCACGCCGCCGGCGGTCACCGCGTCGATCAGGGCGGACGGGTCGAACGGCAGTTCCACGATCGCGGCGAACAGGCCCTGCTTGCCGCCGAACCAGTGGTTCACCATGGCCGCGTCCACGCCGGCCCGGGCGGCGATGGCGCGCACCGTCGCGCCCTGGTAGCCCTGCTCGGCGAACACCTCACGGGCGGCCGCGATCAGTGCCGCCCTGGTGTCCTCGCCGCCGGTGCGCCTGCCCCTGCGGCGCCGTGGTTCGGCTTCGGTCATGCGACTCCAATTTCAACAGTCCATGAAATGTAGGGTGCCCGCTGGTGCCAGTCAACCGAACGGGCAGAATGAGCACCATGGTCCGCAGTGGCGATCTCGGCAGTCATGGGCTGGGCGCGGTGGCGCCCGGCAGGGCGGAGTTCCGGGCTCTCGCCGCGGATCGCCGGGTGATCCCGGTGGTCCGCCGCCTGCTCGCGGACGACGAGACACCCCTGGGTGTGTACCGGAAACTGGCCGCCAACCGGCCGGGCACGTTCCTGTTCGAGTCGGCGGAGAACGGCCAGTCCTGGTCGCGGTGGTCGTTCGTCGGCGTGCGCAGCGCGGCGGCGCTGACCGCGGTCGACGGCGAGGCCACCTGGCTGGGCACCCCGCCGGTCGGCCTGCCCTCCGGCGGCGACCCGCTGCGCGCGCTGCGGGAGACCGTGGAGATCCTGCACACCGACCCGCTGCCCGGCCTGCCCCCGCTGACCGGCGGCATGGTCGGCTACCTGTCCTACGACGCCGTCCGCCGCCTGGAACGGCTGCCCGAACTGGCGCGGGACGACCTGCGGGTGCCCGAACTGGTCATGCTGCTGGCCACCGACCTGGCCGCCCTGGACCACCACGAGGGCACCATCACGCTGATCGCGAACGCGGTCAACTGGGACGACTCACCGGAACGGGTGGACGCCGCCTACGACGACGCCGTGGCCCGGTTGGACGACATGACCACCCGGCTGTGCACCGAGGCCACCCCGACCGTGGCCGTCTTCCACCGGCCGAAACCGGACTTCCGGCGGTGCCGCACGGTCGCCGAGCACCACGCCGCCGTCGACGCGGCCAAGGAGGCCATCAGGGCCGGCGAGGCGTTCCAGGTCGTTGTGTCCCAACGGTTCGAGATGGACACCACGGCGGACGCGCTGGACGTCTACCGGGTCCTGCGCACCACCAACCCCAGCCCGTACATGTACCTGCTCCGGCTGGACGACTTCGACATCGTCGGGTCCAGCCCGGAGGCGCTGGTCACGGTCCGGGACGGCCACGCCACGACCCACCCGATCGCCGGCACCCGGTGGCGCGGCGCCGACCCGGAGGAGGACGCGCTGCTGGAGAAGGACCTGCTGGCCGACGCCAAGGAACGGGCCGAGCACCTGATGCTGGTCGACCTGGGCCGCAACGACCTGGGCCGGGTCTGCCGGCCCGGTTCGGTCCGGGTGGTCGACTTCTTCCGGGTGGAGCGCTACAGCCACGTCATGCACATCGTGTCCACGGTGACCGGCGAACTGGCCCCCGGCCGCACCGCGTTCGACGCCGTGGCCGCGTGCTTCCCGGCCGGCACGCTGTCCGGTGCGCCCAAGCCGAGGGCGATGGAACTGATCGAGGAACTGGAACCGACCCGGCGCGGCACCTACGGCGGCGTGGTCGGCTACCTGGACTTCGCCGGTGACGCGGACACCGCCATCACCATCCGCACCGCGATGATCCGCGACGGCCGGGCGTACGTGCAGGCCGGCGGCGGCATCGTGGCCGACTCCGATCCCGCGGCCGAGGACGACGAGTCGCTGAACAAGGCGCGGGCCGTGCTGTCCGCGATCGCCAGCGCCGGCACGATGACCGCCCCGCAGGCCGCCACCCCGGCGGCCGTCACGCAGGTCGACGCGCCGCCGCCGT
>DATEPR010000585.1:0-4077 GCA_035273045.1 Pseudonocardiaceae bacterium
GTGGCCCGCGGTGCTGGCGATGCGCAGCAGGCACGTCACCGTGACGGCCGCGAACAGCACCGTCATCACCCAGCGCACCGACTCCGACTCGACCACCGCCGCCTCCAGTCCGGCACCGCGAGCGGTCACCCGGGACCGCTCACAATGGGACGATAGCGCGCTCCCGCCACCCGTTGGTGATGGGCAACCGGCGGTCCCGGCCGAACGCCTTCAGGCTGATCTTCGTGCCCGGCGGGTACTGCCGGCGCTTGTACTCGGCCGCGTCCACCATCCGCAGCACGCGCTCCACCAGCGCCGGTTCGAAACCGGCGGCGAGCAGGTCCTGGTAGCCCTTGTCACCCTCGATGTAATCGTCCAGCACGTCGTCCAGCAGTTCGTACTGGGGCAGCGAGTCGGTGTCCAACTGGCCCGGCCGCAGCTCCGCCGACGGCGGCTTGGTGATCGAGTTCTCCGGGATCGGCGGCACCTCACCGCGTTCGGCCGCGGCCGCGTTGCGCCACCGCGCCAGCGCCCACACCAGCGTCTTCGGCACGTCCTTGATCGGCGCGAAACCGCCGACCGCGTCGCCGTAGATGGTGGAGTAGCCGACCGCGAGTTCCGTCTTGTTGCCTGTCGCCAGCACCAGGTGGCCGGCCGCGTTGGACAGCGCCATCAGCGTCACGCCACGGCACCTGGCCTGCACGTTCTCCTCGGCCAGCCCGGTCAGGCCCAACTGGTTCACGAACACGTCGACCATGTCCGCGATCGGCTGCACCTGGTAGTGCAGGCCGGTGCGTTCGGCCAGGTCGGCGGCGTCCGAACGGGAGTGTTCCGACGAGTAGCCGGACGGCATCGACACCCCGTACACCGCACCCGGTCCGAGCGCGTCCACGGCCAGCGCCGCGCACACCGCCGAGTCGATGCCACCGGACAAGCCCAGCACCACCGAGTGGAAGCCGTTCTTCACCGTGTAGTCGCGCAGGCCCGTGACCAGCGCCGACCACACCTCCGCGGCGTCCGGCAGCGGTTCGGCCGGCGGGGGAAGCGGCTGCGGCGGGTAGGCGGGCAGCGGCCGGTCGGCCAGCGTGACCCGGCGGACCGCGAAGCCGAGCACGTCCCCCTCGGTGTCGTGGTCGCCCGCCGGCAGGTCCAGGTCGCACACCAGCAGGTGCTCGACGAACTGTGGTGCGCGGGCCAGCAGTTCGCCCGCGGTGTCCACCACCATGGAGTCGCCGTCGAACACCAGCTCGTCCTGGCCGCCGACCCAGTTGACGTAGGCCAGCGGCGCACCCGCCTCGGCGGCCCGGCGGCGCACCAGCGGCAGCCGCAGGTCGTCCTTGTTCCGCTCGTACGGCGACGCGTTCGGCACCAGCACCAGGTCCACACCGGCGGCGCCCAGGGCGGCGATCGGGCCGCCGTCCTGCCAGATGTCCTCGCAGATCACCATGCCGATGTCCAGGCCGTGCAGCCGCACGACGTCCAGCGCGTGGCCGGACTTGAAGATCCGGTGCTCGTCGAACACGCCGTAGTTGGGCAGGAAGTGCTTGAACTGCCTGGCCACCACCGCGCCCTGGTACAGCACGGCGGCGGCGTTGCGCGGCCCGGCGTCGTCCCGGTCCAGGTAGCCGACGAACACGGCGACGTCGCCGCAGCCGGCTTCGGCCAGCCGGCCGGCGAGCGCGTCCAGGGTGCGTTTCGCGGCCTCGCCGAACGACTCGCGCAGCGCGAGATCCTCGACGGGGTAGCCGGTCAGCGCCATTTCCGGGAAGAGGGCGACGTGGGCGCCGGCCTCAGCGGCCCTGCGGGTCCACGCCAACACGATGTCCGCGTTTCCGTCCAGGTCACCGACGCATGTGTTCACCTGGGCGAGTGCGATGCGGAGCTGCGGCATACCGACATTCTCGTCCAACCGGTGGCCGGCAGGCAGGTGATGTGGCGCAGCGGACGTAGGGGCTCAGGTATTGATTCGGACACCATACGGAGTCTCTACCGGTCCAGGTGGCACGATTACCGCGTGTCTCCGTCACCCAGTCGTGCCCGTCGGTGGGTCGCGGTCGGTTTAGCGGCTGTCGCGGCGTTCGCGACCGCCTGTTCGTCGTCGATCCACTTCGGCACCAGCGGGGTGCCCTCCGCGGCGGTGGAGAAGCGGGGACCGGCCGGCCCGGTGCCGTCCGGGTTGGCGTCGTTCTACGGGCAGCCGCTGTCCTGGGGTGGCTGCCTGTCGTTCGCGACCAATTCGACCGACCGCCAGGCGTACGACTCGGACGCCCTGCAGTGTTCCCGCCTGCGGGTGCCGCTGGACTACACCAAGCCGAAGGGTCCGACGATCAGTGTCGCCCTGATGCGGATCAGGGCGTCGGACCAGGGTGCCCGGATCGGTTCGCTGATCGCGAACCCCGGCGGCCCCGGCGGTTCCGGCCTGGAACTCGTCGCCAACATGCGGCGAACCTGGCAGGACACCGCCCTGGCCAAGAGGTTCGACCTGGTCGGTTTCGACCCGCGCGGCATCGGCTCCAGCCAGCCGGCGGTGCGGTGCCTGACCGGCCCGCAGCAGGACAGGGTGCGCGCGTCCGACCTCGACGACCAGACGTCGCCGCAGGGTTTGGCCGCCTACGAGCGGCAGCAGAGGCAGTACACGGCGGCGTGCGCGGCGAACACCGGTCTCGGCAAGGCGATGCTGGCCAACGTCGGCACCCGGGACGTGGCGAAGGATCTGGACGTGCTGCGGTCCGCACTGGGTGACCCGAAGCTGACGTACCTCGGATATTCGTACGGCACCTACCTGGGCAGCACGTACGCCGAGGACTTCCCGAAGAACGTGCGCGCCATGGTCCTGGACGGCGCGGTCGACCCGACCGAGGGCGAGGTCCAGCAGACCGTCGCGCAGGGCACCGGATTCCAGACGGCGTTCCAGCAGTTCGCGCTGTGGTGCGCGCGGCAGCCGCAGTGCGCGTTGGGCGACAACCCGGCCAACGCGACCAAGGCGTTCCGCGCACTGGTGAACCCGTTGCTGGACCGGCCGGTGCCCTCCGGTGACGGCCGGTCGCTGACGTACGACGACGCGACGATCGGCGCGATCCAGGCGCTGTATTCGCAGCAGTACTGGGGCTACCTGAATTCCGGGTTGAACGAGCTGAAGCAGGGCGGCGGCCGCACGCTGATGACGCTGGCGGACGTGTACGACGGCCGGAACCCGGACGGGACTTACTCCAACGAGCAGGACGCCTTCAACGCGATCCGCTGCGTCGACCAGCCGCCGGTGACCGATCCGAAGGTGCAGAAACAGGCGCAGCAGGAGTACAAGGACGCGGCGCCGTTCCTGAACGACGGCCGGCCGGCCGTGGCGCAGGCCGACGCGTGCGCGGTGTGGCCGGTCCCGCCGACGAGCAAGCCGCACGACCCCCGTGCACCCGGGCTGCCGCCGGTGCTGGTGGTGTCGACGACGAATGACCCGGCGACGCCGTACCAGGCCGGAGTCAACTTGGCGAAGGCGCTCAAGGGTGGCCTGTTGACGTTCGAAGGCACGCAGCACACGGCGTTCCTGCAGGGCATCGCCTGCGTCGACAAGTACGGCACGGCGTACCTGACTACGCTGCGACTCCCGCCGCCAGGCACCCGCTGCACCCGCTGACGTGAGCTGACCGGTCAGTGGCCGGGTTGGCGGGCTGATTTGTGGCCCACCAGGGCGGCGCACACCGCTCCCACGACACATATCCCCGCCGTGACCAAGAAAATCTCCCGATACTCCGTCAGCAACGCCCCCCGAACCACCACCTCGTACCGCGCCAACTCCGCCCGAAACTCGGCCGCGCTCACCCCGAACGGCAATGGAGTGTCCACTGTGGCCGTCAACACCTGGAACCGGTGCAACCCCCACGCCGACAACGCCGACACCCCAACCAGCATCCCCGTCATCCGCGCCACCACCACGGCAGCCGACGCCACCCCGTGCCGGTCCGCCGGCACCACCCGCAGCACCGTCGCGGACAGCGGCGCGATCACCAACCCCAACCCCAGCCCGGCCACCACCAGGTCCGTGTCCAGCACCGGCAACCCGAGAAACCCGTAGTGCGCCGACCGCACCGTCGCCGGCCACCC
>DATEPR010000586.1:0-9636 GCA_035273045.1 Pseudonocardiaceae bacterium
CCGCGGTCGCCGGCTGGCCGATCGCCGCCGGCCACTCGGCGCCGAACCCGGCCGAGGTGGTGGCCAGCGCGTCGCCAGGCACGTGCCTGACCTGGACCCGCCCGGACGCGGCGAACCTGAGCGCGGTGCCCTGCGCGCGGCCGCACCTGTTCGAGGTGACCGGGTCCGCGGACATCTCGGCGCGGTACCCGGTGGGCGCGCCGTTCCCGGACGAGCGGGCGTGGCAGCAGGCCGCGCAGTCCAGCTGCACCAACAACGTCACCAACTACCTGGGCAGGCTCGACCCGAACGGCAGGTACACGGTGGGCGCGCTCAAGCCGACCGCGACCCAGTGGACGTCCGGTGACCGGACGCTGCGCTGCGGCGTGCAACGGTCCACGCCGTCCGGGCAGTTGTTGCCCACCACCGGTTCGGCCCGCGGCGCCGACCAGTCCGACGTGTACCCGACGGGCACCTGCCTGGCGCTGGTGCACAAGGCGGCCGGCGGCCCGGTGCCGTGCGGCAACGAACACTCCTACGAGATCGTGGGCACGGTCAGCCTGCGCGGCGTGTTCCCGGACGGCTACCCGCCGGTCGGCCAGCAGCAGACCGAACTGGGCAAGCTGTGCCAGCCGATCGTGGCGGACTACACGGCCAACGCGAACCTCAACCAGTACCAGCTGTCGGTCACCTGGGACACCATCTCGGCGCAGAGCTGGGCCGCCGGCTCGTACCGGGTGAACTGCAAGATCGGCGCTCTGCTGCCGGACGGCAGCGGGCTCGGTCCGGTGATCAACTCGGTGAAGGGCATCGGCAGGGGCGTCACGCCGAGCAGGCCGGGCGGCTGAGCGATGCCGGTGGACATGCCGGTGGAACGGTTCGAGGAACTGGTCGCCGACGCGCTGGACACGATCCCCCGGCAGTTCATGGCGGCGATGAACAACGTGGTGGTGCTGGTCGAGGACGTCCACCCGGACGACGACCACCTGCTCGGCCTGTACCACGGGGTCGCCCTCACCGAGCGCACGTCGTACTACTCGGGCGTGCTGCCGGACCGGATCACCATCTACCGCCTGCCGATCCTGCGCATCTGCTCGTCCGAGGCGGACGTGGTGCGGCAGGTCCGGGTCACCGTGGTGCACGAGATCGGCCACCACTTCGGCATCGACGACGCCACCCTGCACGAACTGGGCTGGGGTTAGCCGCGGTCGCGGGCGGCCGCCCTGCGGTGCCGGGCGGCCAGGAACCGGCTGGTGGCGGAACCGGTGAGCTGCACCGCATAGCCGACGCCCACGAACGCCAGGCCGGCCACCGGCACCAGCACGGCGGCCAGCGCGCACAGCACGGCACCCGCCAGCCCGGCGATGCCCCAGCGGGCGTCGGACACGCGCAGCAACCGGTCCAGCGCGGCCGGCACCAGGGACCGCAGGTAGGGCCGCTGCCGGTGCAGCCACCACCCCACCGCCGCCACCCAGCTCGCCACGATCAGGCCGGCCACCGCCAGCCGGGCGGCCGGGACCGGGTGATCCACGTCGGTCAGCAGGAACACCGCGAGCAGCAGATCGGCCAGCGCCAGGAACATGCCCCAGCGGACCAGCGTGAGCACCGCGACCAGCGCCATGTTGCGGTGGATCACGGCCTGCTGCGGGTCGATCGCGGCGGCCTCGCGCAGCCCGGCCATGATCTGCTCGTGGCCGGCCTGGCCGAGGGTGAGCAGCGCCAGGTTGGACCGGGCCAGGGCATGGGTCGGGTCGATGGCCAGGGCGGCCCGGTAGGCGTCGCCGGCGCCGGCCTTGTCCTCCAGGGTCCGGTACACGACGCCGAGCAGGTTGTGCGCGTCGGCGTCGTTCGGCGCGAGTTCGACGGCCCGCTGGGCGTGCCGCAGCGCCGCCTGCCGCTTGCCGCGCTGGGTGCGCAGCACTCTGGCCATCGTGTAGTGCGCGTGCCAGTCGTCCGGTGCCAGCCGCAGGTACTCGCCGGCCGCGGCCTCGGCGTCCGCGGTGCGGTCCAGTTCGATCAGCGCGATGGCCCTGCGCTGCCACGCCTGCGGGTAGCCAGGTGACAGGCCGATCGCCTGGTCGGCGGCGGTCAGCGCCTCGGTCCAGCGGTGGGCGCGCACGTGGGCCAGGGACAGCAGGGCCAGCGCGGTCACGTCGGTCGGCTCGCCGGCCAGGAACCGGTGCAGCAGCGCGACGGCGTCGTCGGCCCGGCCGGCGTCGATCAGGGTCAGCGCGGCCTGGGACGCCGTGCGGTCGGGTGCGGTTCTGTCGCTGGTGGCGTCCGACATGGGCCGGTCACGCCATCCGGCGGCGCTTCAGGTAGCGGTGCAGGTCGTCGTAGCTGCCGTCGGAGTTGCCGAACAGGGCGACGTTGCGGGCCACCGACAGCCACGCCCCGGTGGACGGCCGCACCTCGGCCAGTGCGGCCTCGAAGTCGCGGGCGCCGATCTTGCGGACCTTGCCGGTGCGCGCCGACTCCATCAGCACCCGTTCCACCGCCGTCTCGCACAGGTGGGCCAGGTCGGCGCCGGAGTAGTCCTCGGTGCGCTTGGCCAGGTCGCGCAGGCTCAGCCCGCTCACCGGCCGGTCCCGCAGGTGGTAGCGCAGGATCGCCTCACGGGCCGGCTGGTCCGGCGGCAGCACCAGGAGCATCCGGTCCAGGCGGCCGGGCCGGCGCAGCGCCGCGTCCACGTCCCACGGGTGGTTGGTGGCGGCGAGCACGAACACGCCCTCGTTGTTCTGCTGCACCCCGTCCAGTTCGGCCAGCAACTGGTTGACCGTGCCGCGCTGCGCGGCGCTGGCCCGCAACTGGCTGCGCTTGTGCCCCAGGGCGTCGATCTCGTCCAGGAACAGCACGCACGGTGCGGCGCGGCGGGCCTCGGCGAACAGGTCGCGCAGGTTGCGCTCGGACGAGCCGACCCACATGTCCAGCACGTCGGCCAGGGTCACGGCGAGGAACCGGGCACCCAGCTCGCCGGCGATCGCGCGGGCCAGGAACGTCTTGCCGCAGCCGGGCGGCCCGTACAGCAGCAGACCGCCGCGCAGGCTCTTGCCGTACAGCCGGCGCAGTTCCGGGTTGCGCATCGGGGCCAGGAACGCGGCGTTGAGCCGCTGTTTCACCTCGGTCATGCCGCCGACGTCGGACAGCCGGACCTGGGCCTGCTCGACGTCGAACAGGATCGGCGCGCCCAGCGGCGCCGTGCCGCTGTCCACGAACGGCTGCGGCACGCCGGCGAACTGGCTCTCCGCGGCGATCCAGTTGAAACTGTGCCGCTCGGTGGGCTCGTCACCGCCCTGCCGTTCCCTGGGCGCCGCCGGCACGGGCGGCAGGTTGCGGCCGGTCGGCGGATCGGATCGCTGGTCGGCCGGTGGCTTGTCGGCGGCGTCTCGTTCGGCCATCGCCCTGGTCATCAGGGCGCGGGCCGCCGGCGAGTTCGGTACCCGCTGCAACGCGGCGGCGACGTGGGTGACGGCTTCGGCCGGCAGTCCGGCGTCCACCAGCAGTTCGGCGAGGTGCAGGCGCAGGGGGACGTCATCCGGGGATGCCGCGACGGCGGCCCGCAGGCTGCGCAGCAGCGGAGTGTCCTCACTCATGCGCAGCCGCCCCCCAACGACCGCGCCGAGCCCCGAGCCTGGTTGCTCACGCGCCCTCCGCCCTCGTGATCGCTGTCCGGTCCCGCCGTCGAACGCTAGGTTACGTTGCCCTGCCCAGGCGCACGCCGGCCCATTCGACACAATGCCAGCCGCCGCGGCTCGCCGGTTCCTCCTCCAGCACGATTCGCGCTGTGTTCTGCAACATGGAGATGGCCGAGTCCAGCGTCTCCAGGTTGTCCGCCAGCGCCGGTGTGACCAGCCGCATGGTGGCGCCGTGGCTGACCACCACGATCGTGCCGCCGGTGTGCGCCGCGGTGATCTTGGCCAGCGCCGCGGTGGCCCGGGCCAGCACCTCGTGACCGGTCTCGCCGCCGGGCACCGGCCGGTCCAGGCCCTCGCCCGGCGGCAACCAGCCGTGGAAGACCTCGGCGAACGCCCGCCGGGAGTCCGGATCGGACTTCCGGTCCAGTTCGCCGGCGTACACCTCCTCCAGTCCGGCGACCACCTGGACGTCCAGGCCGTGCCGGGCGGCGACCGGCTGGGCGGTCTGCTGGGCGCGCAGCAGCGTGCTCGCGTAGACGGCGACGACCGGTTCGGCGGCCAGCACGTCGGCCAGTTCCCCGGCCTGCCGCCAGCCTTCCTCGGTGAGCGGGTCGCCGGGCACGCCGGTGTCCATCGACATCCGCGTGTTCGCTTCCGTCTGGCCGTGCCGCGCCAGGATCAGCCGTAAACCGGTCACCAGTGCCCCTCCCACTCGCGTCCGCGCGACCGGCCGGCGGTTCGACCGGTTACGCGCCCTGCCCCTCGCGCAGCCGGGCTACCCATTCCGCCGCGGCCCGGAAGTCCTCGTCGGTGGTGCCGGGCGCCGGGGCGGTCGGCGACCCGTCGGCCTTCGGGTAGGACCCGAGGAACCGTACGGACGTGCACCGACGGCGCAGCGCGGCCACCGCGTCGCCCAGCCGCGCCTCGGCGATGTGGCCGTCGACGTCGAAGTAGAAGCGGTACTCGCCGAGCCTGCCCTTCGTCGGCCGGGACTCGATCCTGGTCAGGTTGATGCCGCGCTCGGCCAGTTCCACGAGGAGATCGGCGAGCGCCCCGGTGCGGTCCGCGGTGATCGCGACCAGCGACGTGCGGTCCGCGCCGGTCGGGGCCGGTAACACGCCGGGCCGGCGCAGCAGCAGGAACCGGGTGGCCGCGTCCGGCACGTCGGCGACGTCGGTGGCGAGCACGGCCAGCGGGTAGTGGGTCGCGGCGACCGGCGCGGTGACGGCCGCGTCCCAGTTGCCGGTCGCGACACCGACGGCGGCGGCGGCGGTGGACGTCGACGCCACCACCTTGGCGTCCGGCAGGTGCGCCGCCAGCCAGTTCCTGACCTGCGCCAGGGCGTGCGGGTGGCTGGCCACGGTGGTCACGTCGGCGGCCGTGACGCCGGGCCGCACCAGCACGCTGAACCGGATCGGCAGCACGAACTCGGCCATCACGACCAGCGGATCACCGTCCACCAAGGCGTCCATGGTGGCGTTGACGGCGCCCTCGACGGAGTTCTCCACCGGGACGCACGCGGCGTCCACGGAGCCGCCGCGCACGGCCGCCAGCGCGGCGGGCACGGTGTCCACCGGGACCAGTTCGTCCGCGCCCGCGTCGACGAGGTTCAGCGCGGCCTGCTCGGTGAACGTCCCCTGCGGACCGAAGTACGCGATGCGCGACACGACAGCAACCCTAACCGGGCCGGGACGCCTGCCATTCGGACGGGCCGGCCCACCGACATTCGGCGCAGTACCGGTGGCGCGTGCGGTACAGATCACCCGGACGGCCGGTAGGCAACCTGGTTACGTCGAATACCGGTGGAATGCCATGCTGACGGGGTGACGGACTCAGAGGGTGCGCCGACCACTGATCCGACCACGGAGCCGACCATGCCGACGCGCGGCCCACGCATCGTGCTGTGCGGAGTCACCGATGCCATGACGACGGCATGGCACGACATCGCGGCCGACCGACCCGGCATCACCGTGCAGCACGGTTCGATCCTGGAGATCGGCACGGACGCCGTCGTCAGCCCGGCGAACTCGTTCGGGCTGATGCGCGGCGGGATCGACGCCGTCTACGCGCGGGCGTGGCCGAACATCGAGCAGCGCGTGCGCAGTGCGGTGCTGGCCTTCCACGGCGGTGAGTTGCCGATCGGCGAGGCGGTGGTGGTGCCGACCGGCGCGGTCAAGCCGGGCTGGCTGTTCAGTGCGCCGACGATGCGTGATCCGGGCACGGTGCTGCCCGAGGACACCGTGCATCCGTACCTGGCGGCGAAGGCGGTCTTCCGCATGTGGGAGAGCGGCCTGGTGGAGGACGGCCGGCCGGTGCGGCGGGTGGTGCGCAGCATCGCCATCCCCGGTCTGGGCACCGGTGTGGGCGGTGTGTCGCCGGCGACGTGCGCCCGGCAGGTGGCCGCCGCCTGGGACGAGCTGTTCGCCGACGCCGGCCATCCCGCGTCGGCCTGAGCGGGCGACAGGGGCGGCCTGGCGACCGCCCCTGCGCGCGTCACTCGGTCGGCTCGGCGCCGGCCTCGGACTCCGGGGTCGCGGTCAGCTCGGCGGCCGGCTGCCGGACCTTGATCTTGGCCGGCTCGGCGGGCTGGGGCACGACCTCGCTGACGCGGACCGTGAGCAGGCCCTTGTCGTAGTCGGCGGAGACGCGGTCGGCCGTCACGCCACGCGGCAGCGTGAACTCGCGGCGGAACTCGCCGGAGCGGATCTCCCGCACGTAGACGCCGTCCTTGTCGGACTCGCTCCGCTGGGCGCCGCGGCCGGTGATGACCAGCTTGCCCTCGGTGAGCTCGATGTCCACGTCCTTGTCCACGTCGACACCCGGCAGCGCCAGGGTGATCACGACGTCCTGGCCGTCCTTGGCGACGTCGGCCGCCGGGACGAAACCGGTGCCGAACCGGCGGACCGGGCCGAACGAACGCCGGACGAGGGCGTCGAAGTCGGCGTCGAACTGCCGAACCAGCGTGGTGAAGGGGTCCCACGCGGAACCCCGCACGGCGATTGCCATGTCGGTCCTCCTGCTTCCAAAGTTGAGTCTGAGCGACTCAGTTTCCATGCTTCTCAACGACGCACCTGAGCGGGTTGTTCCCGCTACTCAACACGAGATCGGCGTTCCCTTGACTGAACTACGCCGTACCTGTGGACAACCCTCGCCGACCGGGCCGGCGGCCTCGCTTACTGTGGCGTCATGCCGCTGTTCTCGTTCGAGGGCGCCAGCCCGAAGGTGCACCCGTCCGCGTGGATCGCGCCGACGGCGACGCTGGTCGGCGACGTCACGGTCGAGGCGGACGCCTCGGTCTGGTACGGCGTGGTGCTGCGCGCCGACTTCGGTCCCGTGGTGATCGGCGCCGGCGCGAACGTCCAGGACAACTCGGTGCTGCACGGCGGCGCCGAGGGCTGCCACGTCGGACCGGGCGCGACCGTGGGGCACCTGTGCGTGGTGCACGGCTGCGTGATCGGCGCAGAGGCGGTGATCGGCAACCACGCCACCATCCAGGACGGCGCGGTGATCGGCGCCCGCACCATGGTCGCGGCCGGCGCGACCGTGCCGCCGAACACCACGGTGGACGAGGACGTGCTGCTGCTCGGCGCGGCCGCGAAGCGGCGGATTCCGATGACCGAGGGCGCCCGGTGGTGGGTGGCCAACAACCCGAAGGCGTACCAGGACCTGGCCCGCCGCCACCGGGACGGCATTGCTCCGGTCGACTGAACCAAGTTCACTACGTCGTGTGTGACCCGGGTCACCGAAAGCTGTCCACCGCTGTGGACAACTCTGGGGACAACTTGTGGGCAGCGGGTCGGGCGTTGTGCACGGGTGACGGTCGCGGCAGGTTGATCAGCGCAATGGGTGTGGATCAGGCGATCCGGACCCTGGGGATGATCGGTTGCGCGGCATCACCTGATCGTGAGGCCCGTTGGCCGGCGGCCGTACCGTGGGTGTGTGGCGGTGCGCGTACTGCTCGTCGACGACCACGAGGTGGTCCGCAGGGGGCTGCGGGACCTGCTCGGTGACGAGCGGGACATCGACGTGGTCGCCGAGGCGGGCACGGTGGCCGAGGCGTTGGTGGTGGCCGCGCGGGCGAAGCCGGACGTGGCCGTGGTCGACATGCGGCTGCCCGACGGCGACGGTGTCGCGTTGTGCCGGCGGTTGCGCGAGCAGGGCAGGGACGGCCTGCCCCGATGCCTGGTGCTGACGGCGTTCGACGACGAGCAGGCGCTGGTCGACGCCATCGACGCGGGCGTGTCCGGCTATCTGCTCAAGCAGGTGCGCGGGCAGGACCTGGTGACGGCGGTGCGCGAGGTGGCGGCCGGGCGGTCGCTGCTGGATCCGGTGACCACGGCCCGCGTGCTGGCCAGGATGCGCCGCGAACCCGACCAGTTCGACGCGCTCACCGAGCGGGAACGCGCGGTGCTGGAGTTGATCGGCGAGGGACTGTCCAACCGGGAGATCGCGGAGCGGTTGTTCCTGGCGGAGAAGACGGTCAAGAACTACGTGACGTCGGTGCTGGCCAAACTGGGGTTGCAGCGGCGGACGCAGGCGGTCGCACTGGTGGCGAAACGCGGCCGGTGACCAGACCGATCGGCTTGCCGGCATCGACGGACAAGGACACCGCCCAGCGGATCGGCATCATTCGGCGAGGTCCCGCTGGATGCGCTGCTGTACGTCGAGGGGTGCGCGCCAGGTCACCCGCGTGCCGGTGTTGGGGGTGGACTCCACGGCGAAGGTGCCGCCGATGGCGGCCGCCCGGTCGGCGAGGTTGCGCAGGCCGCGGCGGGTCACGTCGGGTGGAATGCCGCACCCGTTGTCCCGCACGGAAAGGCACAGTCCGTCGTCGTCGCGGACCACCCGCACGGCCACCTCGCTGGCGCCGGAGTGCCGCACCACGTTGGTCAACGCCTCGCGCAGCGCGGCCCTGGCGTGGTCGGCGACCGCGTCGGGCAGGCCGGTCGGGTCGCCGGTGAGCGTCAACCGCGGCGGGAAGCCCAGCAGTTCTCCCGCCGTCTCGACCTCGGCGCGGACCGACGCGAACAGGTCGGCGCGGTCGGCGGCCGGGTCGGCGCTGCGCAGCCGGGCGACCGTGGCGCGGACCTCGGAGATGGTCTCGTCGAGCTGGTCGACGGCCTCGGCCAGCCGGACCGCGTCCTTGCGGGCCAGGCGGCGGGACAGCTTGCGGCCCAACAGGTCGAGCTGCACACCGGCGGCGTAGAGGCGCTGCACGATGACGTCGTGCAGGTCGCGGGCGATGCGTTCGCGTTCCTCGTAGATGGCTACTCGCTGCCGCGCCGTGGACCCTTCGGCGAGCAACACGACCAGGCCGGCCTGGTGTGCGAAGGCGGTGAGCACGTCGACGACGGCCGGGTCGAACAGCGGTGCGCCCCGCCGCCGATAGACGGTGAGCACGCCGAGCCGCCGCTCGGCCGTGCCGAAGGGTGCGGCGGCGAACGGGCCGTAGCGGCGCAACGCCTTCGGCACGAACGGGGCCGTGCGCGGATCGGTGGTGACGTCCTCGACCACGACGGTCACGCCACTGCGCGCCACCCGCGCCGCGGACGACCGCGCGGACAGCACCAGGCCGACCGGATCGTCGTCGTCCGGGGCGCCGTGTGCGGCCTCGACGGTCACGCTGCCGTCCTCGCCCCGCGCCATGACCAGGCCGAGATCGGCTTCGGCGAGTTCGGCCGCGCTGCGCACGACCAGCCGCAGCACCTCGTCGGGGTCGTCGGCGGTCAGCGCGGCGCGGGCGATCTCGGTCGACGCCCGCAACGTCCTGGTGGCCAGTGTCAGGTCCATGAGCTCCAACAAGGCTAGGCCGACACCGCCTCCGCCGCCGTCGCCACCCGCCCGCCGGTCACCCGCAGCACCGTCGCCGCGTCCCGCGCGTCGTCGGGCCGGTGCGTGACGTGCACGACGGTCTTGCCGGCGAGTTCGGCGCGCAGGCCGGTGAGCACGCGGTGGGCGGTGGCCGCGTCCAGGTGCGCGGTGGGCTCGTCGAGCAGCACCAGGTCGGCGTGCCGGGCGCGGA
>DATEPR010000587.1:0-10172 GCA_035273045.1 Pseudonocardiaceae bacterium
GCCGTGCTGGCCAATCCGGAAGTGGCCGAGCGCAAGCGGTTCTGCAGCAACTGCGGCAACCCGGTGGGCCGCGGCAGGGACGGCCGGCCCGGCCGGACCGAAGGTTTCTGCCGCGAGTGCGGCACGGCGTACTCGTTCACCCCGAAACTGGCGCCCGGCGACCTGGTGGGCGGCCAGTACGAGGTGCTCGGCTGCATCGCGCACGGCGGCCTGGGCTGGATCTACCTGGGCAGGGACCGCAACGTCAACGACCGCTGGGTGGTGCTGAAGGGACTGCTGGACACCGGGGACAGCGAGGCGATGGCCGCCGCCGTCGCGGAACGCCGGTTCCTGGCCGAGGTGGAACACCCGAACATCGTCCGGATCTACAACTTCGTCCAGCACCCCGATCCGAAGACCGGCACCCTGGTCGGCTACATCGTGATGGAGTACGTGGGCGGCAAGTCCCTGAAGGACCTGCGCTCGGTCCGCGACGCCGACGGCCGGCTCGTGCCGCTGCCGCTGGACCAGGCGATCGCCTACGGCCTGGAAGTGCTGCCCGCCCTGGGCTACCTGCACGGCGAGGGCCTGCTCTACTGCGATTTCAAGCCGGACAACGTGATCCAGAGCCGGGAGCAGATCAAGCTGATCGACCTCGGTGCCGTCCGGCGGGCCGACGACGACGAGAGCCCCACCTACAAGACGGACGGCTACTGTGCGCCGGAACTGGCCACGGACGGCCCGTCCGTCAGCTCCGACCTGTACACGGTGGCCAGGACGCTGGCCGTGCTGACCTTCAACTTCGACTACCTGGGCGCCTACAGCGACCGGCTGCCCGACCCGGCCGACGTGCCGCTGCTGGCCGCCAACGGCTCGTACTACCGGCTGCTGGCCAGGGCCACCGACCCCGACCCGAACGCCCGGTTCGAGTCGGCCAGCGACATGGCCGACCAGATGGTGGGTGTGCTGCGCGAGGTGCTGGCAGTCGGCGACGGCGAGCCGCGGCCGGCACTGTCCACCCTGTTCAGTCCGGAGCGGGCCGTGTTCGGCGCCGACCCGGACCGGTTCCCGGCGATGCCGTCGGCCGCCGAGGTGACCGGCGCCCTGCCGGTGCCGCAGGTGGACGCGACCGACCCGGCCGCCGGCCTGCTGGCCACGTCGGCGGCCACCGAACCGGCGGCGGTGATCCAGAGCCTGTCCGAGTCCTCGCTGGACACCGTGGAGATCCGGTTGCGGGTGGCGCGGGCCAGGGTGGAACTCGGTGACGTCGCCGGCGCCACCCGTGACCTGGACGAACTGGCCACCAGGGTGCCCGGCGACTGGCGGGTCACCTGGTACCGGGGACTGGTGGCGCTGGTGGCCGGCCGGGCCGCCGAGGCCAGGGACCACTTCGACCTCGTCTACGGCTGGCTGCCCGGTGAGGCCGCGGCCAAGCTGGCGCTGGCGTTCGCCGAGGAGGCCGGCGGCCGGCGGGAAGCCGCGGCCCGCTACTACGACCTGGTGTGGCGCACCGACCACAGCTACGTCAGCGCAGCGTTCGGCCTGGCCAGGGTCCGACTGTCCGTTCAGGACGGTGTGGCGCCGGACAAGATGGGCGCGGTGACCGTGCTGGAGACGGTGCCCAAGCACTCCAGCCACTATATGGCCGCGCAACTCGCCGCGGTGCGCGCCGGCATGGTGGCCACGTCGACCGAGCAGGACCTGCTGGCCGCCGGCCAGCGGTTGGAGGGGGTGGAACTGGACGCGGCGCGGCGCAACCGGCTGGCCATCGAGGTGTTGGAGGCGGCCCGGCGGTGGGTGGTGTCCGATCCGAACCGGCCGGCGATCGCGGTGGCCGGCAAGCGGTTGCTCGGCTGCGCGCTCACCGAGCGGGACCTGCGGCTGGGCCTGGAACGCCACTACCGGTCGCTGGCCCGGCTGTCCGACACCGCGGAACAACGGGTGGCGCTGGTCGACAGGGCGAACTCGATCCGCCCGGTGACGTGGGTGTAGCCGATGACTGACGAGTCCGTCGTGGACAGTGGGGCGAGGGCGTGCCCGGGATGTGGCGCGGAAACCTCGGCCGGGGACCGGTTCTGCGAGAACTGCGGCAACGACCTGCTGCTGGTCGCCGGTAGCACGCCGGATGCCGACGCGGCGGTGCCGGCGCCGCGCGGCTGTGTCGCGTGTGGCGCGGAGATCGACGCCGACGGCTTCTGCACCCGGTGCGGTGTGGCGCAGCCGGCGATGCGTGACCGGGTCGAACTCGACCTGGCCGGCGCCGCCGGGGTCAGCGACCGCGGGCTGCGCCACCACCGCAACGAGGACGCGATGGCCATCCGGGTCAGCGCCGCTCCGGACGGTTCCGGCCGGCCGGAACACGTCGTCGCCGTCGTGTGCGACGGTGTGTCCACATAGGACCGACCGGACGACGCTTAGAAGGCGGCCGCCGACGCGGCGGCCGAGGTGCTGCTGGCCGCCGCCCGCTCCGGAGCCGACCTGGAGGCCGCCACCGGGGAGGCGGTCGAGGCGGCGCTGAACGCCGTCGTCGGCATCGCCGGCACCGAGGGTGCGCCCAACGCCCCGGCGTGCACGTACGTGTCCGCCGTGGTCGCCGGTGGCACCGTGACCGTCGGCTGGGTCGGGGACAGCCGGGCGTACTGGCTCGGCGAGCCGGCGTCCACGTGCATCACCGAGGACGACTCGTGGGCGCAGCGCATGATCGAGACCGGCGCGCTCACCGAGGCCGAGGCGTTCGCCGATCCCCGCTCGCACGCGCTGGTCGCGTGGCTGGGCGCGGACGCCGGCGTGGTGCGGGCGCACGTGCGGACCATGCCGCTCACCGGCCCCGGCGTGGTCCTGGTGTGCAGCGACGGCCTGTGGAACTACCTGCCGGACGCCGGGCAACTGGCGGACGTCGCCCTGCCCAAGGCCGTGGACGCGCCGTTCGCGGTCGCCGTCGAACTGACAGCACTGGCCATCGACCGCGGCGGCCACGACAACGTGACCGTCGTGGTGGTGCCGTTCAACCCGAGGAGTGGGGACCTATGACCGCGCACCCGAACTTCCGAGTCGACGTCTACCAGAACGAGTACCTGCACCAGGGCGCGGACGAGGTCAACGCGATCGTCACCGTGACGTCCGGCGGCGAAGCCGTTGCCACGGCAGGAAGTTCCGCCGACGCGGCCGAGGTGGTCATCGTCGACTGCTCCGGCTCGATGGACTACCCGCGCGGCAAGATGATCGAGGCACGGCAGGCCACGGCGGCGGCCGTCGACACGCTGCGCGACGGCGTCGCGTTCGCCGTGATCGCCGGCACCGACCAGGCCAGGCTGGTGTACCCACAGCAGGGTGGCCTGGTGCCGGCCGACCCGAGGACGAAGGCGGCGGCCAAGGCTGCGGTGAACGGGCTGAAGGCCGGCGGCGGCACCGCCATCGGGCGCTGGCTGAACCTGGCCAACCAGTTGTTCCTCGGCCACCCGAACGCGATCCGGCACGCGATCCTGCTCACCGACGGCCGCAACGAGCACGAGACGCCGGCCGCGCTGGCGCGCACGCTGTCCGAGTGCGAGGGCCGGTTCGTGTGCGACTGCCGGGGCGTCGGCACCGACTGGGAGGTCGACGAGCTGCGCCGGGTGTCCACCGCGCTGCTGGGCACCGTGGACATCGTGGCCGACCCGTCCGGCCTGACCGAGGACTTCCGCAAGATGACCGACGCCGCGATGAGCAAGGCCGTCGCGGACGTGGTGCTGCGGCTGTGGACGCCGCAGGGCGCGAATGTGAAGTTCGTCAAGCTGGTCGCGCCCGAAGTGCTCGACCTGACGTCCCGCCGGGTGACCAAGAGCCCGCAGGTGGGTGACTACCCGACCGGCTCGTGGGGCCAGGAGAGCCGCGACTACCACGTGTGCGTCGAGGTCAAGCCGGGCGGCGTCGGCGACGTGATGCTGGCCGGGCGGGTGAGCCTGGTGCTGGCCGGTCCGGGTGGCGACGAGGTGCTGGGCCAGGGCCTGGTGAAGGCCACCTGGACCGACGACATGGTGCTGTCCACCCGGATCAACCCGGAGGTCGCGCACTACACGGGCCAGGCGGAACTGGCCGGCGCGATCCAGGAGGGCCTGGAGGCGCGCAAGGCGGGCGACCTGGACACGGCGACGGCGAAGCTCGGCAGGGCCGTCGCCCTGGCCACCCAGTCCGGCAACGCCGACACCGCGGAACTGCTGTCGAAGGTGGTCGACATCGACGACCCGGTGACCGGCACGGTGCGGTTGAAGGCGAAGGTCAGCGACGTCGACGCGATGACACTGGACACCAGGTCCACCAAGACGTCCCGGGTCCGGAAGAGCTCCTGAGCACGAGAGGCGAGGCGACCATGCCCAGTTGCCCGCAGGGGCACGACTCGACCAGCACCGACTTCTGCGACGTGTGCGGCCTGGCCATCGGCGACCCGGCACCGGCGGCCGAGGCTGCGCCAACCGCGGCGGTCCCGGAACCGGAACTGCCGGCCGAGCTGTGCCCGGAGTGCGGTGAACCGCGTACCGGCCGGTTCTGCGAGGGGTGCAGCTACGACTTCGTGGCCGGCGCGAGCAGGACCCCGGTGGCCGTGACGGCACCCGAACCGGCGGCACCGGCCGGTGGGTGGAGCCTGCTGGTGACCGCCGACCGCGAGTACTTCGACGCGGTCCGCCAGCAGGACGGCCCGGACATTCCCACGATCACGTTCCCGGCGTACTGCCCGGAACGGCAGTTCACCCTGACCGGTGACCAGGTCCGGATCGGCAGGACCAGCCGTAGCCGGGGCGTGGTGCCCGAGGTGGACCTCACCGGCCCGCCGCAGGACCCCGGCGTCTCCCACCTGCACGCCGTGCTGCTGGCGCAGGAGGACGGCGGCTGGGCGCTGGTCGATCCCGGTTCCACCAACGGCACCACCATCAACGACGACCTGGAGCCGATCGCCAACGACGTCGCCGTGCCGGTGAAGGACGGCGACCGGATCCACGTCGGCGCGTGGACCACCCTGACACTGCGGGGTCCATCGATCGGGTGACCGCGGGTTCGGCCGTTTGTTGTTACACCACAACGCGGAACCGGTCATCGCCCGGTCCCCGTGGCCGCCGTCCTGGGGACCCAATATCGTGTGTCTCCAGGCGGGCGGACGAAGGCGGCGGAGTGGGCGGGCTCGACTACTACGAACTGCTCGGCGTGGACCGGGCGGCGACGGCAGCCGACATCCGGTCGGCGTACCGCACCCTGGCGAAGGTCATGCACCCGGACGCCGGCGGCACCGCGGGCACGTTCCACATGCTGCGGCAGGCGTACGAGACGCTGAGCGATCCGGCGCTGCGCGCAGACTACGACCGGACCGGCACCGTGGTCCGCACCCGTCCGGCCCGGCCCCACGCGCCACGGACCGCCCACCCGGCCCGGAAGGCGTTCGGCGCGGACCCGAACTTCATGCCGCCCCGCCTGAAACTGGACCGGGACCGGCTGCCGTGGTGGTCGGTGGTGCGCGCGCAGCACAACGTGCGGTACGTCCCGGCACTGGGCCCGAGTACGGCGGTGACGGCGACGGTCGTGGTGGCCTGGCTGGTCGTGGTCACGCTGGCCGTGGCGTGGCCGGTGCTGTGGGCGGCCGTGGTGGTGGGCGCCGCAGGAGTGTTCGTGGTCACCAGGAAGTACGCGCGGGCGTGGCTGGCCGATCGCGCGTTCGGCCGGGAGACCGGCGGCCTGATCGTGTACGGCCAGCCCAGCACCGAACGCGACCAGCTCGGTGAGCAGCTGACCGCGCGGCTGCTGGCCGAGTACATCGCGCCGCTGCCCGGCGTGCGCATCTTCCACGGCCTGGCCTGGCCGGACTCGGTGTTCGCCGACGTCGACCACGCCGTGCTGCGCGGCCACCGGCTGGTGCTGATCGAGTCGAAGATGTGGCTGCCCGGCCACTACACCGCGGACGAGCACGGTGAGCTGTGGCGCAACGGCCATCCGTTCCGCGGCGGGTCCATCCGGCTGCCCGAGGGTGTCGCGGCGTACCGGGACCTGTTGCCCGGCTTGGACGTGCGCGGCGCGCTGCTGGTCTACCCGAGCCGGGCCGGCGAGATCACCACCGGCGAATACCCGGACCACCTGGCGGCGCCGCCGATGAGCCAGCGGCGGTTCGTCATAGAGATCGGGGAGTGGCTGGCCGAGGAGGCGCCGGTGATCGACCGGGACGCCTTCCGCACGGTGCTGGACCGCGTGGTCTCCTGAGCTCAGGCCAGCCCGTGCCGATTGCTTCCGGCGGCGGGCGGCGGAGGCGACTGCCGGCCCGATGCCGAGCTCGAATCGTCCACAGTGGTCACAGATGGCTCGTGTCGTTGAACGAGCGCACCGACCAGCGGTCGGCGGTGACCACGACCTCGGACAGCGAGCCGTTCTCCGCGTGGTTGAAGGCGAACGGCCGGCTGCCGGTGGCCATCGACATGATCGTGCCGATGACCCCGCCGTGGGTGAACACCGCCACCCGCTGGTCGGCGTGGTCGGCGGCGATCCGTTCCACGCCGCGCCGGATCCGCTCCCGCAGGTGATCCAGGCCCTCCGCGCCGGGGATGACGTCCCACCGTTCCTCGGTCATCATCCGCACCGCCAGCGGATGCCGGTCGGCGACCCGCTGCCGGTACAGCCCGCCTTCCCACTCGCCGAGCCCGACCTCCATCAGGTCGGCCACGACGACCGGCTTCAGTCCGGTCCGGGCGACCAGCGGCGCCGCGGTCTGGGCGGTCCGGCGCAGCGGTGTCACGTAGATCGCGTCGACACCCCGGATCGCCAGCCGCGCGCCGACCCGCTCGGCCTGGTCCTCGCCCTCGGGCGCCAGTTCCGGGTCACCCCGGCCGTGCACCAGGGGGAACGGCGCGTCCGGCCGGGCCGGGGCGGACTCGCCGTGTCGCACCACCAGGAGCACGGTGGCGCCGGGCGGTGGCGCGAAACGGGGCTGGCGGTACTCGACGCCGGCAGGCGGGACTGTCACAGCCGATCAGGCTAGGGCCTCCAGCACCGCGTGGGCAGCGTTGTGGCCGGGGATTCCGCTCACACCACCGCCGCGCCGCGCTCCCGCACCGCACAGCAGGATCCGCTCGTGCGCCGTCTCCACGCCCCACCGGCCGTCACCGTCCTGTGCCCACGGCCAGGACAGGTCGCGGTGGAAGATGTGACCGCCGGGCATGCCCAACTCGGCCTGCAGGTCCAGCGGCGTCTTGGCCTCGATGCACGGCTCGCCGCGCTCGTCCCGCCACAGGCAGTCCTCGATCGGCTCGGCCAGCACCGAGTCCAGCGCCGTGACCGTGGCCCGCAGCGCCGCCGCCCGCGCACCGTCGTCACCGAACAGCCGGGCCGGCATGTGCAGGCCGAACAGCGTCAGCGTGTGCGCCGACCGTTCGGCCGGACCGAGGATCGACGGGTCGGTCAGCGAGTGGCAGTAGATTTCGCACGGCGGCACCGACGGCAGGACGCCGCTGCCGGCCTCGGCGTACGCGGTGGCCAGTTCGCGGTACGTCTCGTGCACGTGGAACGTGCCGCTGAACGCGCTGGCCGGATCGGCCGCCGGGTCGCGCAGGCGGGGCAGCCGGCGCAGCACCATGTTGACCTTCAGTTGCGCGCCCTCGGGTCGCGGCGCGGTCTCGCCCAGCAGTCCGGCGAGCACGGCGGGCGCGACATTGGCCAGTACGTGACCGCCGGCGACCGTCCACTCGCGATCGTCCTGGACGTACGTGACCAGGCCGTCCGGGTCGACCGAGCGCACCTCGGCACCGGTGACCAGTTCGGCGCCGGCGCGCCGGGCCGTGTCGACCAGCGCGCCGGTCACCGCGCCCATGCCGCCGACCGGCACGTCCCAGTCACCGGTGCCGTTGCCGATCACGTGGTACAGGAAGCACCGGTTCTGCCGCAGCGACTCGTCGTCCGCGGACGCGAACGTGCCGATCAGCGCGTCGGTGAGCACCACGCCGCGCACCACGTCGTCGGCGAACGTGCGCTCCAGCACCGCGCCGATCGGCTCGTCGAACAGTGCCCGGCAGGCGGTTTCCCCGACCAGCGAACGGATCTCGGCCCTGGTGGGCAGCGGCCGGGTGAGCGTGGGGAACACCCGTCGCGCCACCGACCCGGTCAGTTCGTAGAACTCGCGCCACCGCGTGAACTCGCGGTCCGAACCGGTGACCCGGCGGAACGACTCCGCGGTCCGCTCCGGATCGCCGTTGTCCACCAGCAGGCCGGTGTCACCGACCGGCGTGTACGACGAGACCTGCCGGCGCCGCAAGGACACCGGCAGGCCCAGTCCGTCGATGATCGCCCTGGGCAGCAGGCTCACCAGGTACGAGTACCGGGACAACCGCACGTCCACCCCGGCGAACGGCCGGAACGACACGGCGGCGCCGCCCATGGCCGGCGCTTTCTCCAGTACCCGCACGGAAAGCCCGGCGCGCGCCAGGTAGCAGGCGGCGACCAACCCGTTGTGGCCGCCGCCGACGATCACCACGTCCCGGCGATCGGTCACCGCCGCACACACCCTCCTCGCAAGCTCGCTACACCTGGTCCAGCGGCACGTTCGGGTCGGTCAGCCGGTCGACATCGACGTCCTTGCCGGACCGGATGAGCTCCTTGATCGGGTCGGTGACGTCCCACACGTTCACGTTCATGCCGGCGACGATCCGGTTGCCGGACAGCCAGAACGCGATGAACTCGCGGGCGGTGACGTCACCGCGGAACACGACCCGGTCGTAGTCGCCCGGCTCGGCCAGGCCCAGGTACTCCATGCCCAGGTCGAACTGGTCGGTGAAGAAGTAGGGCAGTTCGTCGTAGACGGCGTCGCCGCCCAGCATGGCCGCCGCGGCGACCGCCGGCTGGTTGAGCGCGTTGGCCCAGTGCTCGACGCGGACGTGCTTGCCCAGCAGCGGGTGCATCGCCTTCGCGATGTCGCCGACCGCGAACACGTCCGGGTCGCTGGTGCGCAGCGATGCGTCCACCACGACGCCGTTGTCCACGGCCAGCCCGGCCTCCTCGGCCAGCTTCGTGTTGGGTGCCGCGCCGATGCCGACCAGGACCGCGTCCGCGGGCACCACGCTGCCGTCGGACAGCCGGACACCGGTCACCGCGCCGTCCGACGTCTCGATCCCGTCGCAGCCGATGCCGAACCGCAGCTCGACGCCGTTGGCCCGGTGCAGGTCGGCGAACACGGCCGCCACCTCCGGCCCGAGGACCCGCAGCAGCGGCAGCTCGGCCACCTCCAGCACGGTCACCGACGCCCCGGCCTGCCTGGCGGTCGCGGCCACCTCAAGGCCGATCCAGCCGGCGCCGATCACCACGAACCGGACGCCGTCGCCGACTACGTCCTTGATCCGCTCGGAGTCGCCGACGGTCCGCAGGTAGTGCACGCTGTCCACCTCGGCGCCCGGGATCGGCAGGCGGCGCGGGCTGGAGCCGGTGGCCAGCAGCAGCTTGGTGTAGCTGAGCTGGGAGCCGTCGGACAGTTCGACCTCGTGCCCCGCGGTGTTGATCGCGGTGGCCTCGACACCCAGTTTCAGCTCGACGTCGTGCTCGGTGTACCAGTTCTCGTCGTGCACGTCGAAGCTGGTGCGCTCGGCGCGGCCGGCCAGATAGTCCTTGGACAGTGGGGGCCGCTCGTAGGGCAGGTGGATCTCCGCTCCGACGAGCACCACCCGACCGTCGAACCCCTGGTCGCGCAGGGCCTCCGCGGCTTTCGCGCCGGCGAGCCCGCCGCCCACTATCACGAACGTGTCTGACGTAGCCACGTGATCAACCTCCATCCAGTCCGGGTGGCAGTCTGTCACGGTTGGGCCGACAGATCAGCTCCGCTTGGGGCGTTTGCCGAGGCCGGTCCACTCGAATCCGGCCCGGTGCAGCACGTCGGCGTCCAACAGGTTGCGCAGGTCTACCACGATCGGGCGACTCACCACGGTGGCGAGTTTCGCCCAATCTAGTGTGCGGAATTCTTGCCATTCGGTGAGGATGACGATGGCTTCGGCGTCCTTGGCGGCCAGATAGGAGTCGTCCACCACGGTCAGGGCGGCCAGTTCGGGTCGGTCGGTGGCGTGGTCGGTGAGGGCGGGGTCGTAGCCGACCAGGTCGGCGCCGGCCTGTTTGAGCAGGGCGGACACCGCCAGGGCGGGGGAGTCGCGCAGGTCGTCGGTGCCGGCTTTGAAGGTCAACCCCCAGACCGCGATCCGGGT
>DATEPR010000588.1:0-2182 GCA_035273045.1 Pseudonocardiaceae bacterium
GCACCTATTCGGCGATCCTGACGCTGCCGCCGATCGCCGCGGACGGCCTGCTGCGCTGCCTGGGGGCGTTGATCGACGGTCGCTACGGCGGCCGGATCACCAAGCGCTACCTGACCGAACTGCGGCTCGCCGAACAGCGGCCGCACGCGCTGACCCCGTAGCCTGGTGTCGTGCCAGGCCCACCGTCGACCTCCACACCCCGGTACCCGCCGCCGTCCGGCACGCCGCTGCCGCCCCAGCGGCCACGGCGCAGGTGGCCGCTGGTGCTGGCCGTGCTGGTGCCCGTGGTCGCGCTGATCGTGGTGTTCGGGGTGTGGCTGCGCAACGGTCCGATGGGCGACCTGGCCCGCACCGAGGGGCCGGTCGAGCCGCTGTTCGCCATCCCGGAGCTGAACGTCGCCAGCGGCAGTGCGGTGCCCACGGTGCCGCCGCCGCTGCCGGACGCCCGGCCCGGCCACGGTGACCCGATGGCCGCGTGGCTGACCCGGGTGTCCGCGCACACCGACATTCCCCGGCGGGTGCTCCAGGCGTACGTGAACGCCGCCGAGGTGACGGCGAAGCGCAACCCCGGCTGTCACCTGTCGTGGGCGACGCTGGCCGGTGTCGGCCGGATCGAGTCCGACCACGGCCAGCACCACGGTGACGTCGTGCTGGGCAACGGCACCGAGGCGTACCCGATCATCGGGCCCGCGCTGGACGGCTCGGCGGGCGTGCGCAGCATCCACGACACCGACCACGGCAGGCTGGACGGCGACGCCACGTGGGACCACGCCGTCGGCCCGATGCAGTTCCTGCCGTCGCGCTGGCTGGCCGAGGGCCAACGCGCCAGCGGTGACGGCAGGGCGCCGGATCCGCAGAACGTCGACGACGCCTCGCTGACCGCCGCCGCGTACCTGTGCCGGTCGGGCGACCTCACGGTGCCGGCCCGCTGGTGGGCGGCCGCGTTCCACTACAACAACTCGGTGGCCTACGGCCGCGCCGTGTTCAGCGCCGCCGACGCCTACGCCAAGGCCAGCACGGTCACCGGATAGCGGGCGTCAGCCGTTCCCACTCGGCTCGTCCTCGCTCTCGCCCCGGCCCGCGCGCACCGCCAGCCGGGCGCTCACCTCACCGAGCGCCTCCTGGTACTCGGGCAGCGGGTTCATCGCGGCCGCCAGTCGCAGCTGGGTCTTGGCCTCGGCCAGCCTGCCCTGCCGCTGCAGCGTCCTGCCCAGCGCGAAGTGCGCGTAGTGGTCGGACGGGTCCAGCTCCAGCACCCGCTGGAACGCGCGCTCGGCCCGGTTGAGCTGCGCGGAACCCAAATAGGCGCGCCCAGCGAGCAGATGCACACTGGGCGCGTCGGGGGCCGCTTCGACGACGGCCGCCAACTCCTGTAGCGCCTCCAGCGGCCGGCGCTGCGCCAACAGCGTCTCCGCCCGGCGAAACGATTCGAAAGTGCCGTCAGTCATGGTGCTGGCAACGCTACTTGCCCGCGCCGTGTTCCTCGACCGCCGTCCGGATGGTGATCAGCGGCCCCGGAGGTGTCGCGGGCCATCTGAATCGTGGCCAGCCGGGGAGTTGTTCCCGCGCCTCCGCCGGGCCGGCCGCCCGCACCGCTAGGCTCGGGGCGACACGAACCAGTGAATGACGAGCGTTGACGAGGAGCACAGGTGGCGGTCATCGAGCAGGTCGGTGCGCGGGAGATCCTGGACTCGCGGGGCAACCCGACCGTGGAGGTCGAGGTGGCGCTGGACGACGGCACGCTGGCCCGGGCCGCGGTGCCCTCCGGTGCGTCCACCGGCGAACACGAGGCCGTCGAGTTGCGGGACGGCGACCCCTCCCGGTTCGGCGGCAAGGGCGTGGAGAAGGCCGTCAACGCCGTGCTCGACGAGATCGGCCCCGAGCTGGCCGGCACCGACGCGGTCGACCAGCGGATCGTCGACCAGAAGCTGGTCGACCTCGACGGCACGCCGGACAAGTCCCGGCTGGGCGCCAACGCGATCCTGGGCGTGTCGCTGGCCGTGGCCAAGGCGGCCGCCGAGTCGGCCGGCCTGGAACTGTTCCGCTACCTGGGCGGCCCCAACGCACACGTGCTCCCGGTGCCGATGCTCAACATCCTCAACGGCGGCGCGCACGCCGACACCGACGTGGACATCCAGGAGTTCATGATCGCGCCGATCGGCGCGGAGAGCTTCCGCGAGGC
>DATEPR010000589.1:0-2403 GCA_035273045.1 Pseudonocardiaceae bacterium
AGTGCGGGCTGTCGCCCGGTGCGGCGTCCACGACCCGCACCGGCACGCCCTGGCGCACCAGGTCCGCCGCGAGCACCAGGCCCACCGGCCCCGCCCCGACGACCAGCACGCCTGCGTGGTCGGTCGCCCTGTCTGTCATGAATTCGTCCTCTCGTCTCGATGCGGGCGCCGGACCACGACGCAGGTCCAGGTGAAGCCGGCGCCCGCGGACAGCGCGACGGCGACGTCGCCCGGGCGCAACAGGTCCTCGTCGACGGCCACGGTCAGGTTCGCGATCAGGTCACCCGCGCCCAGGTGGCCGGTGTGGCCGCCCAGGTCGATGGCGGGCGCGGGCAGCACGGTGGCCACCGCGGGCCGGTAGATCTCGGTCAGGCCGGTGGCGCCCAGCCGGGGCAGCAGCACCAGCCGTGGCCGGCCCGCGTCGATCCCGGCGTCGGCCAGGCCGGCGGCCAGCACGTCGTGCACCCGGGTGGCGACGGTCTTGCCGAACGCCTCCTTGCCCGCCATCGCCAGATACGCCTTCTTGGTACGTCGTACGTCGACGGTCGCGGTGGGCATCCGGCCCGCCGGGTGGAACGGGTCGTCGCCGCGGTGCATGCGTTCCAGTTCCGGCGCCGCGACCGTGCTGACCGCGAGCAGGTCCAGCCCGTGCCCCACCGGTTCGTCGGTGAGCACCGCGGCGGTGCCGCTGTCGCCGTAGAGGACGCCGTAGTCGCCCCGCCAGCGGTCGAACCCCGGCGCGCCGAAGCAGTCCGCGGTGGTGACCAGCGCGCGGTGCGTGCCGGGGTCGGCCAGCAACCGGGTGACGGCCGTGGTCAGGGCCGCCGCGCCGCCGTTGCACATCTGCTGGACGCCCACGGGTTCCGCGGCGTGCGCGCCGGTCGCCGCCGCCACGTAGTGGGCGGGCGACCAGAAGTCGTGGCCCTGGTAGTGGGTCCACGCGTGGGCCACCAGGTCCAGGTCCTCGGCCGGCAGTCCGGCCACGCGCAGTGCCGACGTCGCGGCGCCGGCCGCCAGTTGCGGCGCGGCGACGTCCCCGGCGACCGGCAGTTCGGTGTAGCCGCTGCCCTGGGCATCCTGTTCGGACAGTCGCCCTGCCCGGACCGCCCACGCGGTGGTTTCGGTCGTCGCCGGCAGTTCGGTGGCCAGGCCGACGATGCGGACCAACGGGTCGATGCGCATGTGGCTACCTCCCCGCCAGAACCGCGGCCCCGGCCGGGGTCGGGATCGGTCCCGCCGACGCGGCGGGCTGGGCCATGGTCAGCGTCGCCTCGGCGATCACCGTGCCGTCCTGCTCCACCTCGGCGACGAGTTCGCACGTGTCCGGCCAGCCGGAGCGTTCCGCGGCGCGGACCCGGACCAGCGTCGGCGCGTCCAGTTCGGCGTAGGCGCTGAAGCTCGCGCCCATGCCGGTCATCACCCAGCGGGACGGGGACAGGCCGTAGAGGTCGTTGAGCGCGAGCAGGCCGGCCTGCCGGGCGGACTCGGTCATCACCATGCCGGGCAGGTGGTCCTGGGCGTGGTCGAACATGCTCGGGTGGTCGACGGCCGGCCGGATCCGCGCGGTCAGGCCGTCCGACGTGAGCCGAACGTCCTGCAAGAGCACGTTGTCCGGATTGGCCCTGCCGACCAGGTGCGGCGGCACCGGCACTCCGACGGGTTGTGGCGCGAGCGTGGCCGAACTGGGCGGGACACTGCCCCGCCGCCCGTGCCGGATCTGCTGGTAACTGGCCAGCGGCAGGTAGCCGACCGAGATGTGCGCATGGCCCACGGTCCGGTCGCCCAGCACCAGGTCGATCTCGTAGACCAGGGCGCGCAGCGAGCCGCCGACGGCCCGCCTGCCTGTGGTATGGACCACCATGGCCAGCTCGACGGGTCCGCCCGCCCTGGCCAGCGCGGTCGGGCCGGTCACCCGAAGGGACCAGTCGCGCAGGATGAACGCGGTGTCCCTGGGCACGCCGAACACGACGTGACCGCCGTAGGTCTCGGCCTGCCGGCAGCACTCCAGCAACAGCATCGGGTCGATCAGCGGAGTGCGGTGCAGGTGGTCGGTGTAGTAGGAGTGCAGCGGCGGCAACTGGGCCGCCGCGACGTAGCCGTCGTCGCCCACCGGACGGCAGTCGGTCAGGAACACCTCGGACAACGCGCTGCGGTGCAACAGGTTGCGGTCCACGGTGCGCTGGAAACTCAGGCCGACCAGCTCGGGCCGCCTGCGGGCGGCAGCGAGCATCGTGGTCATGTCACATCCTTTCCGGGAAATTCGGCAATGGACCGCGAATCCGTGTCGCGTCCGTCTCCACCACGGTGCCCGCGGGGGCTCCGCCGGAACTCAGCATTTCCTCAACGGCCGCCAAGTGGCCCGCGTCACCTGCCGGGCGAAACACACTCTGTCCGAACAGGACG
>DATEPR010000590.1:0-10575 GCA_035273045.1 Pseudonocardiaceae bacterium
ACCAGGGCGATGACGGTGCGCCCACGGAACGGGGGAAACCGGCGCCGCGGCCGGCCGGGGTCGCTCGCCGGGAGGACTGTGGTGTCGTCGTCGTGTGCGGTGGCTTCGGACATGAGCCTTCCAGACCCGGGTGCACGCACCCGGCAACGGAGTCGTCCTCCTGTCATCGCTGGTGGACGGCCGATGTTAGCCCTCTTGACGATCCGCCGTCGCCGACGAACCATCTCGGCAGAGCGACCGCCGGTCCGGTGACACCCGACCGTGGCTTTGCCGACCGTTGTCGTCGCAGGTCAGCGCCCTGTTGCCGGCGGACGCCGGCTTTAGCCCAATCGGGTGACACCCTGCTAGTCGGTCTGGTCAGTGGGCTTGGCAAGATACGGCAGCCGGCTCATGTCCGGTGACAGTCGGTTCGACGCGGATGGAGGACGTCTGTAGTGCATCCTGACACCACCCAGGTGGACGACATCCGGCTCGTCGCGCTCCCGACCGCGATCAACTGCGCCGAACTGTTCGTCCGGTTCGCGCTGGCCGAGTGGTCGCTCAAGACGATGATCGACGAGGCGATCGACGTGGCCCGCGAACTCACCGACGCCGCCGTGGAAGTGGCCGACCAGCGCAATCCCGCGTTGATCACGGTCCGTGCCCGGCTGCAGAGCGACCGGCTGGTGATCGAGGTGGAAAGCGGCCGGCGCACCCGGCCGCCGACAGCACTGGACGGCCCCAACGGCTGGCGCGCCGGCATCGTGCAGTTGCGCGGCGCCCGCCAGCTCGCCTGGTGCGAACTGCCGCTGCCCACCGGGATGGACGCATCGTCGGTGCCGCTGCCTCGCCGCCACCACCGCAAGCCACCGGACGCCGGTGGCCCGCCTGTCGAGCTGGGTGGCCAGTCCGATGTGGACGAGGACGTGATGCGGCGGATCCTGTTCGGGCTGGGCGGATCGCGCGACCAGCGGCCGGAATGACCCGGGACGCCGTGCGGGTGGTCGCGGTCGCGTGGGACCACCCGGACGCCGTCGCGCTGCGGGCGGCGGCATCCGCCGAACTGGACGACCGCTACGCCGACCGGCTGGCCCACGCCGGCATGGCCGCAGCGCTCGCGGTGGCCGAGGACTCGGTCGCCTACACCGGCCTGGCCGTCGACGCCACCGGCACGGCGGTCGGGCACTGCGTGCTGCGGTGGCGCGGCCCCGACCTGGAACTCAAACGGATGTACGTGGCACCGCTGGCGCGCGGCCGCGCTGTACCGGAAGGCCGGCTACACGCCGATCCCGGCGTTCCCGCCGTACGACGCGCTGCCGTTCTCGCTGTGCTTCGCCAGAGCCGTCACCACTCCAGCCGACGGCGCGACGACACCACACCCGTGTTGAAACCGGCCAGGTGCAGGCCACCGGCGAACCGGGCGTGCTCGATCTTCACGCACCGGTTCATCACCACCTGAAGGCCCTTGCTCTCGGCGTGCCTGGCCACCGGTTCGTGCCACAGCCCCAGTTGCAGCCACAGCGTGCGGGCACCGGACGCGATCACCTCGTCGGCGACCGCCGGCAGGTCCTCGTGCCGCCGGAACACCGACACCAGGTCCGGCCGCTCCGGCAGGTCGGCCAGGCCGGCGTAAGCGGGGCGGCCCAGGATCTCGTCGGCCCTCGGGTTGACGAAGTACACCTGGAAGTTCGTCGACGACAGCAGGTAGGTGGCCACGAAGTAGCTGGGCCGGGCCTTGTTGTTGGACGCGCCCAGCAGCGCGACCGTCTTCGTGGCGCCCAGGATGCGGCGCCGCTCCCGCGCGGTCGGCCCCTGCCAGCGCTGCTCCGCCTGGTCGGTCACGCTTCCTTCACCGCCTGCGCCAACGCCTGGTCCAGGTCCCACAGGATGTCCTCCACGTCCTCGATGCCCACCGAGATGCGGATCAGGTCGGGGGTGACGCCAGCGGCGGCCAGTTGCTCGTCGGACAATTGCTGGTGGGTGGTGGACCCCGGGTGGATCACCAGGGTCCTGGCGTCACCGATGTTGGCCAGGTGGCTGCACAGTTCGACGGACTCCACGAACCGCTGCCCCGCCGGCCGGCCGCCGCGCACGCCGAACGAGAACACCGCGCCCGGCCCCTTCGGCAGGTACCGCTTGGCCCGCTCGTGATGCGGGTGGTCGGGCAGCCCGGCGTAGTTCACCCACGCCACCCGCGAGTCGGCGGCCAGCCACCGCGCCACCTCGGCCGCGTTGCGGACGTGCTCCTCCATCCGCTGCGGCAGCGTTTCCACGCCCTGCAACAGCAGGAACGCCGAATGCGGCGACAGCACGGCGCCGATGTCGCGGAGCTGTTCGGCGCGCAGCCGCGTGCAGAAGGCGTACTCGCCGAAGTTCTCCCAGTAGCGCAGCCCGCCGTAGCTGGGCACCTCCTCGGTCATCCGGGGGAAGTTGCCGTTGCCCCAGTCGAACTCGCCGGACTCGACCACGATGCCACCCATCGTGGTGCCGTGGCCGCCGAGGAACTTCGTCGCCGAGTGCAGCACGATGTCCGCGCCGTGCTCGATCGGCCGGCACAGGTACGGCGTCGCCGTGGTCGCGTCCACCACCAGCGGAATGCCGTGCGATTTGGCCAGCTCGGACAGGCCGGCGAGGTCCGCGATCTTGCCGTTCGGGTTCCCCACCACCTCGGTGTAGATCAACTTCGTGGTCGGCCGGATCGCGGCCGCGTAGGCGTCGACCGAGTCGTCGGCGATGAACGTGGAGTCCACGCCGAACCGGCGCAGCGTGCCGTCCAGTTGGGTGACGGTGCCGCCGTAGAGGCCGGAGGAGGACACCACGTGCTCCCCCGACTCGACCAGGCAGGAGAACGTGAGGAACTCGGCCGCCTGCCCACTGGCCGTGGCGACCCCGCCGATCGCCCCCTCCAGGCTGGCGATCCGCTCCTCGAACGCCGCCACCGTGGGGTTGCCGATCCGGCTGTAGATGTTCCCGTACTTCTGCAACGCGAACAGGTTCGCCGCGTCGGCGCTGTCCTCGAACACGAAACTGGTCGTCTGGTAGATCGGCACGGCCCGCGCGCCGGTGGCCGGATCGGGCGCCCCACCGGCATGCAGCGCCCGGGTGCGAAACCCCCAGGTCCTCTCGCTCATGCCACGACCGTAGTACGAACGCCGCTCGGTCACGTAACGCAGCCGGGGCCGCTCACCTGGTGGACCGTCCGGATTGGACGGATCGGGTCGGAACCACGCCGGTTGAAGCCGTCAGCTGCCGGCTGTTCCGGCGCTCGAACCGGTCTCGATGGAGCCGGTGAGGCCGAACTTCCGTTGGGCACGTTGGTAGAACGTGGTCCTGCCCAGGCGGACGACGCGGGCCGCCTCGGGGACCACCGTGATGTCGACCACGTCGCCCGGTTCCAGGTGGCCGACCAGCCGGCCGTCGGCCTCCACGGCCACCTCGCCGGACAGCGGCAGCACCGTCAGCGCCAGTTTCTCGCCGCTGGACAGGAACAGCGCCCGGTTGAACGCGGCGTGCGGCGCGACCGGCGTGACCAGCAGGCCCTCCACCCTGGGCGACACGATCGGCCCGCCGGCGGCGAAGCTGTAGGCGGTCGACCCGGTGGGGGTGGCGACGACGACGGCGTCGGCCCGGTAGCGGACGAACGGGTGCCCCTCGACGGACAGTTCGACCTCGGTCATGCCGTGGCCGGGCACCCGCACCAGGGCCAGGTCGTTGAACGCGGTGGCCTGCCGGCCCCGGGTGGCCACCAGCACACCGGAGCGGGGCTCGACGGTGAACTGGTGGGCGTCGATGGCGCCCAGCGCCGGGTGCAGTTCCGGGATGTCGATCTCGGCCAGGAAGCCCAGCCGGCCCAGGTTCACGCCCAACACCGGGACGCGGCGCGGGTAGGCCAGGCCCATCGCGCGCAGCATGGTGCCGTCGCCGCCCAGGCTGACCAGCAGGTCCGCCCGGCTGGACAGTTCGTCGGCGTCCACCGGGGCGATGCCGTCGCCCGCGGTGCGGACCTCGTCGGCCAGGCCGATGGCGGCGATGTCCCTGGACCTGGCCCACCGCGCGATCGTGTCGATCACGCCGCCGCAGTCCCTTCTGGGGTGCAGCACCAGTCCGATCGTGTTGATCAGGCCCATCGCCGTCCTTCCGTCCCGCGCTGGCGTGCATTCTCCCGGCAGGCGGCCGTGATCGCCGCGCACATGCGGTCGACGTCGGCATCCGTGGTGCGCCAGTTGCTGCGCGCGGCCCGCAGCGCGGGCACGCCGTGCAGGACGGTCGGGGTGATGAAGGTTTCCCCGGAGGCGGCGACGGCCTCGGCGATGGCCCGCATCCGTTCCGGCGTGGGGTCCTCGCCCGCGGTGAAGCAGACCACGTTCAGCCGGACCGGCGCCAGCAGCCGCACCACCGGTTCGGCGGCCAGGCCATCGCCCAGCCGGCGGGCGCAGGCCACGTTCCTGGCCACGATGTCCCGGTGGCCCTGCCGGCCGTAGGCGGTGAGCGTGCACCACGCCGGCAGCGCCCGCAGCCGCCGCGAGCTTTCCGGTGCCAGGTGGACGAAATCCGGGTCGTCGGTGGGCAGGCCCAGGTACACGGCGGCGTTCTGGAAGACGGCGGTCTGCAGGTCGGGCCGGCGGGTGAACTGCACGGCGGAGTCGTAGGGGACGTTCAGCCACTTGTGCAGGTCGACGCACACCGAGTCGGCGTCGCCGATGCCGGTGACCAGGTGGGCGTCTTCCGGGCACAGCGCGGCGAACGCGCCGAACGCGCCGTCCACGTGCAGCCAGAACGGGAACCGCTGCTTCAGCGCGGCGATCGCGGCGATGTCGTCGTAGTCGACGGTGTTCACCGTGCCGGCGTTGGCCACCACGATGGTCGGGCGGCCGTCGGCGGCGGCCAGCGCGTCGGCGAGCGCGGCCACGTCGACGGCTTCGCGGCCGGGCAGGGTGGGCACCAGGCGCACGCTGCTCCGGCCGATGCCGAGCATCGACAGTGCCTTGTAGACACTGGAGTGCGGTTCACCGGACAGGACCGTGATCTGGCCGAGCGCGCCGACGCCCGACTCGGCCACCGAGACGCCGCGCCGCTCCCCCAGCCATTCTCGCGCAACGGCCAGGCCGGTCAGGGTGGACATGGTGGCGCCGGACACGAACGCGCCGCGCAGTTCCGGTGGCAGGCCGAACAGTTGGCGTAGCCAGTCCACGGTCTCCCGTTCCAGCGCGCTGGCCGCCGAGTCCCACACGGTGACGACGTTCTGGTCGTACGTGCTGGTCAGCCAGTCACCGGCCAGCGCGGCCGGTGTGACGCCGCCGGTGACGAAACCGAGGTAGCGGGGGCCGGCGCTGGCCGACAGGCCGGCTTCCCAGCGCCGGGTGAACTCGGCCAGCGTGGCGCGCAGGCCGATGCCCTGCTCGGGCAGCGGCGCGGGTGTGGTGGGGCGGGCGCTGGTGGCGACCGGGCGGTCGGCCAGGCCGGCCAGTGCCTGCTCGGCCAGTTGCCGGGTGGCGGTGAGCAGGTCGGGTAGGCCGGCCAGGTCGGCGGCGAGGGTCGGGTCCATGGCTGGACGGTAGCCGGACACCGAGTGTCGACAGTTATGTTCGTCACAGCCCGGCGGCAATCCGAGAATTGTTCGTCTACCACGGACTACTTGACATGGCGCGGCGGTGACTACAAACTTCATCGCGCAAAGTGTCGACACATTGGAGTGGCTGATGACCGGCTCCGTGGCACTCGCGGCCAGGGACCTGCGGCTCGGGCACACCGCCCGGCGCGGCGGCGGGTTCACGCTGGCCTGTGCCGACCTGAACCTGGAGATCGCCGAACACGAGTTCGTCGTCATCGTCGGGCCGAGCGGCTGCGGGAAGACGACGTTCCTGGAGGCCGTCGCCGGGCTGGTGCCGGTCGCGGGCGGCCGGCTGGAACTGCACGGCAGGCCCATCACCGGGCCGGGACCGGAACGGTCGCTGGTGTTCCAGCACGCCTCACTGTTCCCGTGGCGGACCGTGCTGGACAACGTGCTGTTCGGGCCGCAAGTACAGCGCCGGCTCACCCCCGAGGTGACGCGGCGGGCGCACGAACTGCTCGCCGTCGCCGGGCTGTCCGGCGTGGCCGGCAAGTACCCGCACGAACTGTCCGGCGGCATGCGGCAACGCGCCAACCTGGCCAGGGCACTGGCCACCGACCCGGACCTGCTGCTGCTGGACGAGCCGTTCGGCGCGCTGGACGCGCAGAACCGGGAGATCCTGCAGGACGAACTGCTGCGGATCTGGCAGTCCGACGGCCCGGCCGCGCGCAAGACGGCGCTGTTCGTCACCCACGACGTGAACGAGGCCGTGCTGCTGGCCGACCGGGTCCTCGTGTTCTCCCCGTCGCCCGCGCACGTCGCCCATGTGCTGACCATCGACGCCCCGCGCCCACGAAGCGCGGCCTGGCGGCGCAGCGGCGAGTTCCTCGCCTACGGCGACGAACTGCTCGCCGCGCTGCACCAACGACAGTTGCCAGCCCAGGACAGTTCAGTGAGGAACCATGACCACGGCAACGCCAACCAGGACTCCCGTCCAGCCAACGGCAGCACCGGCGGCGCCGACCCGGCCGTACGGCTGGGTGCGCCGGCACAGTAGCCCGCTGCTGGGCGTCCTCGGCGGGGTCATCGTCCTGGTCGCCTGGCAGGTGTGCGCGTCGACCGGGGTGGTCGACGTGTCGTTCAGCAGCAGCCCGCTGCGGATCGCCCGCACCGAGGGCACCCTGTTCGGCACCGGCCAGATCTACCCCGCGCTGGCCGCCACCGGCTGGGAACTGTTGTGGGGCCTGCTGATCACGTTCGCCGCCGGCATCCCGGTCGGACTCGTGCTCGGCCGCAGCCGGGTGCTGCACGACATGACCGAACCCATCGTCAACGTGCTGTACTCGGTGCCCTACGTGATGTTCCTGCCGGTCATCATCTTCTGGTTCGGCATCAACGACGCCTCCCGCGTGGTGGTGATCGTGTGGGCCGGCATCCTGCCGCTGGTCATCAACGTCACGGCGGGCGTGCGGAACATCAACAACGACTACGTCCGGGTGGCGACCGTGTTCTGCGCTCCCCGGCTGCGGTTCTTCACCTCGGTCGCCCTGCCGGCCACGCTGCCCTACATCCTCGCGGGCGTGCGGCTGGCCGTCGGCCGGGCACTGGTCGGCGCGATCGTCGCCGAACTGTTCCTGGCCAGCCAGGGGCTGGGCTACTTCGTGCAGAACCAGACATCCAACTTCGACATGGACGCCGCGATGGCCGGCATCGTCATCCTCGCCGCGGCGGCGCTGCTCCTGAACTGGGGCGTGCGCCTGATCGAGCGGCGCTTCACCCACTGGGCAGGTGCGCAATGACCCGAATCAGGACCCTCGCCGTCGCGGCCGCGGCCGCCACCGCGGCGCTGTCGCTGGCCGCGTGCGGCGCCGGCGGCAAGGTCACCGCCGACTCCAGCGGCCTGCTGCCGCTCAAGATCGGCTACACCGCGGCGGGCGCCGGCTACGCCGACCTCTACACCGGAGTCGAGCAGGGCATCTTCCGCAGGCACGGGCTGAACGTGACCCTGGTGCGGCTGAACACCAGCGCACAACTGGTCGCCGGGCTGGCGTCGGGCAGCGTGCAGATCGGCGTCGGCGTGGCCGCGGACAGCGCGAAGGCGATCCTCAAGGGCGCCAAGCTGAAGTACATCGCCATGTCCGAGCCCACCTACAACCTGGAGATGTGGGCCAGCCCGTCGGTGGCGTCGGTGAACGACCTGAAGGGCAAGAAGGTGGCGCTGACCTCACCCGGTTCGGAGGGCGACTTCGGGCTCACCGCGCTGCTGCGCGAACACGGCATGTCCCGCAGTGACGTGACGGTGGACTACGTGCAGAGCGCGGCCGCCGAGGTGGCGGCGCTGGACTCCGGTTCGGTGCAGGCCATCCTGACCCAGCCGCCGCAGGGCACGTCGACCCGGCAGAAGGGCGCGCACCGGTTGGCGTCGCTGGCGAACCTGCCGTTCCCACTGGGCACCTACACCGTGGAGAGCGGCTACCTGGACGCCAACCGGAACCTGGTGCAGAAGTTCGTCGCCGCCGAGGCCGACTCGCTGAAGTACCTGCCCACCCATCCGCGGCAGGTCGAGGCGGCCATCAGGAAGTACACCGGCGAGGACGATCCCGCCCTGGACCAGTACGCCTACCAGTTCTTCCTGGCCGTGTGGGCGAAGACGCCGCAGGTGCGCGCCGACCTGATCGAGCAGGGCTTCCAGGAGGCGGCGGCCAAGGCGAAGACGACCGCGCCCAAGGACGTGTCCGCGTACATCGACACCACCCTGTACTCGCCGTCGCCGTGACACCATGGTCAACGACGAACGGATCCGGCGGGAGCGGTATGAGTGACACGGTGGCGGACCTCCGGCGGTGGCTGGCGGAGGCCGAGCGGGCCGGCGAGTTGCGGACGGTGCGCGGCGCGCACTGGAAGCTGGAGATCGGTGCGCTGTCCCAGGTGAACTACCGGCGGGCCAACCCGAAGGCGCTGATGTTCGACGACATCACCGGCTACGGCACCGGTATGCGGGTGCTCACCAGCACCACGACCAACCCGAGACTGCTCGGGTCGGTGCTGGGCCTGGGCTGGGACAACGACGACTTCGGGTTGATGGACGCGCTGGCCGTGAAACCGGACGAGTGGGTCCGTGGCGCGGCCGACTTCGCCCCGGTGACCGTCGACGACGGACCGCTGCTGGCCAACGTCGTCGCCGCACCCGACGTCGACCTGCTGAGGTTCCCGGTGCCGCTGTGGCACGACGGCGACGGCGGCCGGTACGTCGGCACCGGCTGTGCCGTCGTCACCCGCGACTACGACACCGGCCGGATCAACCTGGGCGCCTACCGGATGCAGGTGCAGGACGACGGCCGGTCCGCCACGGTGAACATCGAGCAGGGCAAGCACGGCGCGCAGCACCTGCGCCGCTGGTTCGCCGCCGAGGGCCGGGCGCCCATCGCGGTGGCGCTGGGCATGCACCCGGCGTACCTGGTGGCGGCCGGGGTCGAGGTGCCCGGTGACGTGTCCGAGTACGGCTACGTCGGCGCCATGCAGGGCGCACCGGTGCACACGATCGCCGGGCAGGTCACCGGGCTGCCGCTGCCGTGGGACGCGGAGATCGCCATCGAGGGCTGGGTGACGCCGGACAACACCCGGCCGGAGGGGCCGTTCGGCGAGTGGACCGGCTACTACTCGGGTTCCCGGGAACCGATCCTGAACATCGACGTGCAACGGGTCTACCACCGCGACGACCCGATCCTGCTGGGCGCGCCGCCCGGCAAGCCGCCGCACGACTACTCCTACATGCGCACGGTGATGAAGTCGGCGATCATCACCGACTCGCTGCGCCGCACCGGCCTGCCCGGGCTGCGCGGGGTGTGGGCACACGAGGCGGGCGGTGGCCGGTCGCTGCTGATCGTGTCGATCGAGCAGCGCTACCCCGGCCACGCCCGGCAGGCCGCGTACCTGGCGGCGCAGTTGCCCACCGCCGCCTACATGAACCGGTTCACCGTGGTGGTGGACCACGACGTGAACCCGCGTGACCTGGGTGAGGTGGTGTGGGCGATGACCGGGCGCACCGACCCGGCCGTCGACATCGAGATCATGAAACGCACCTGGGGCAGCCGGGTCGATCCGCTGACGCTGCCCGGTGAGGTGCCGTTCAACAACCGGGCGGTCATCGACGCCTGCCGGCCCTACGAGCGGCTCGACTCGTTCCCGCGGGTGGCCGAGTCCGACGAGGAGCTGATCGCGTCGGTCAGCCGCCGGTGGCCCGAGGTGCTGGGTTAGGGTGCCGCCGGACACGATCGCGGACAACCGGGCCGACCTGGGCCAGTTGCGGCAGGAGCTGCTGTTCTCCGCGCTGCGTGGGGTGGAGGGCAGCAGTTCGCTGGCGTTCGCGATCTTCCGGGAGCTGGCGATCGGCATCGTGGAGGGCAGGCTGCCACCCGGCCACGAGGTCAACTCGGCCGAACTGGCCCGCCAGTTCGACACGTCCCGCACGCCGGTGCGGGAGGCGCTGTTGATGCTGGAACGCGAGGACCTGGTCGTGGTGCCGCCCCGCCGCCGGCCCCATGTGTCCGACGTGGCGTTGACCCAGGTGCGGGAGATCTACGAGATCCGCGCCAGCCTGTACGGCCTGGTCAGCGAACTGCTGGTGGCGCGGGCCACGGACGAGGAGATCGACCGGCTGCACGAGTGGCAGGGCAAGCTGGCCGCCGACGCGGCCGCCGGCGACGTGGACGGCTACTTCTGGCACAACGTGGGGTTCCGCAACACGGAGGCCAGCCTGTCCGGGAACCGGGAGTTGCAGCGGCGGTTGAGTTCGCTGGGCCTGCAGATGCACCGGTTCCGCCACCTGAGCCTGTCGTTGCCGGGGCGGCTGGTGAACTCGCTGGCCGATCATGAGCGGCTGGTGCGGGCCTATTCGGAACGGGACGTGGCGATGGCGGTCGCGATCAGCCGGTCCCTGGTGTGGCGGGGCTACCGCGCGATCGAACGTTCCGGCCGCTGGCTGGCCTGACGCACGGCCGGCACGCCGGCCCGCGGACGTCGCGGGCCGGCGTCGGCACGATCAG
>DATEPR010000591.1:0-2385 GCA_035273045.1 Pseudonocardiaceae bacterium
CGGGTGCGGGTGGCGGCGTCCCGGTCGTCGTCGGCCAGACCCAGCCGGGACAGCGCGCGCTCGCGCAGCTCGTCGGCGACGCGGGACCAGGTCCCGTTCCGGGTGCCGGTGCGGTGCCGCAACTCGATCCCGAGCGCCAGGTGGAGCATGACCAGGCTGAGCACCGGACCCAGCGCGACCCTGGCGGCGCCGTCGACCGGTCCGGACAACACCAGCGCGGCATAGCCGGACAGCCCGCACAGCGCCCACGCGACCAGGCGCGGCGCACCCGCCGGGCCCGGCCTGCCGGTGGCCGGGTCGACGTGGCGGACGTTGGCGCGCATGCCCAGCGCGCACGCGACGAACGCCAGTTCGAGCACCGAGAACATCACCACACGTTCGGCTCCGGTGACGCCGAGGCGCTCACCGAAGAACCGCCAGGACGTGTTCAGGCTGACCGCGAGGCCGCCCCCGGCACCGGCGTAGTACCACCAGGGCGTGCCCGGCGGCACCCGCCGGGCGATGAGCACGAGCAGCGCGGCGGCCACCAGCGCGGCGCCGGCCAGCAGCGGCAACCGGTAGTGGGTGACGACGTCCTGGACCGTGGTGAGCATCGGGTGGGGACCTCCCGGCGGCGTTCGCGGTCAACGATCGGGACGCAGTCTGCCCGATGCACTCGGCGACGTCCGAGTCGACGCTCCGCTCAGCGGATCGGCACGTTCGCCCCGTCGCGCAGGAACACCGGTATCCGGTCCGGCGGTGCCGCCGCGTCGACGGTGGTGCCGCCCTCGTGTGCGGTGCCGGTCCACGGGTCGGTCCAGGTCGCGCCGGCCGGCAGGTAGACGGGGCGGCCGGGCGCACCGGGGGACAGCACCGGGGCGACCAGCACGTCCGGGCCGAACAGGAGCTGGTCGTCGACCGCCCAGGTGGCCGCGTCGGCGGGGAAGTCGACGAACAGCGGGCGCATCGGCGGCAGGCCGCGTTCGTGCGCCGCCCGCATCTGGGCCAGCACATAGGGCCGCAGCCGTTCGCGCAGCCGCAGCGACCGCTCGATCAGGGCGAGCGTGTCGTCACCGTACGACCAGACCTCGTTCGGGCCGCCCGTCATGTCCGGCCCGAACGGCGTCCTGGGCTCGCGGAAGCCGTGCAGCCGGAACAACGGGCAGAACACGCCGTACTGGAACCAGCGCACCAGCAGCTCCCGGTACTCCGGCGACTCCGGGTCGCCGCCGTGGAAACCGCCGATGTCCGTTGTCCACCAAGGAATCCCGGACAGCCCGATGTTCAGCCCGGCGCGCACCTGGGCGCGCAGCGACTCCCAGGTCGGCTCGATGTCACCGGACCACACGGCGGCCCCGTAGCGCTGGCTGCCGGCCCACGCCGACCGGCACAGCAGCACCATGTCGTCACCGCCGTCGGCCAGCATCCCCTCGTGGCAGGCGCGGGCGTGCTCGGCGGGGTAGGCGTTGGCCACCTCGGCGCCCGGACCGGTGTGGAACCGCAGGTTGTGCGGGTGGCCGGGCTGGATCTCCGGTTCGCAGGCGTCCAGCCAGAACGCCCGGATGCCGAGGTCGGCGTAGTTGCGGCGGATCTTCGACCACAGGTAGGCCCTGGCCGCCGGGTCGGTGGCGTCGTAGAACGCGACCGGCAGCGCCACCGGGGAACCCTTGTCCCGCCACGGCGCCTGGAACGGCATCCCGTGCTCGGCGCCGACCAGGAGCCCGGCCTGCTCCATCTCCCGGTAGTTCTCCGACAGCGGGCTCACCGACGGCCACACCGACACCATCACCCGCACGCCGAGTCCGGCCAGTTCGCGGACCATGCCGGCCGGGTCGGGCCACTCGGCCGGGTCGAACCGCCAGTCACCCAGGTGCGTCCAGTGGAAGAAGTCGACCACGATCACCGACAGCGGCAGCCCCCGCCGCACGTGCTCGCGCGCCACGGCCAGCAGTTCGTCCTGGGTGCGGTAGCGCAGCTTGCACTGCCAGAACCCGCTGGCCCACTCCGGCAGCATCGGCGGGTGACCGGTGGCGTCCGCGTAGTTGGCCAGGATGCCGGCCGGGTCGTCGCCGACGGTCACCCAGTAGTCCAGTTGGCGGGCGCTGTCGGCGACCCAGCGGGTGCCGTTGCCGGCCAGCTCGACCCGGCCGACGCCGGGCATGTTCCACAGGAACCCGTAGCCACGACTGGACAGCAGGAACGGCACCGTCACCTCGGCGTTGCGCTGCACCAGGTCCAGCACCAGGCCCTTCTGGTCCAGCCGGCCATGGGTGTGCTGCCCGAGACCGAACAGCCGTTCCCCGTCGTACGCGGCGAACCGCTGCTCCAGCCGCGCGTAGCCGTTGCCCTGCGGCATCCACAGCCGGGCGCCCGGCCACCAGAAGTGCGACCGCTGCTCGGCCACCA
>DATEPR010000592.1:0-5313 GCA_035273045.1 Pseudonocardiaceae bacterium
GTCCTGGCCCACGCCGTGGGCGCCGCGCTCTGGCTGCACCACGCCGCCGCCCGCCCGGCGCCGGACCGCCGGGTGGACCGGGTGCTGCTGGTCGCGCCGCCCGGGCAGGAGTGGCACGAGGCGAACGTCCGCGAGTTCGAACCCGCCCCGGTGGACGTGGTCGGCGTGCGTCAGGCCGCGGCCTACACCCGCCTGGTCACCTCGGACAACGACCCCACCCGGTCGGTGGCCGAGGCCCGCGCGCTGGCCGAGCAGTTGGACGTGGACTGGGACGTGATCCCGGGTGCCGGCCAGATCACCGCCGAGTCCGGCTACGGCCGCTGGCCATCGGTACTGGACTGGATACGACAACCAACGGCGCAGCTCAAACCGGCTTCCCAGCTCCGGTAGGCACGGCCGAATGTGGCTTAATCAGCAGTACGGAATGTGACCACAGGAAGCAGGTCCGTGGTGAGCGTTGGCGTTCGTGAGCTGCGGGACACGCCGACTCGTTGGTGTCCACGCGGCTGCTGTACGTGGCGACGGCGGCGGCGCTTGCCCAGGCACGCCGGATGCGGCGGCTCACCGAGTCACAACATGCGACCGCGCTGCGGGCGTTTGATCAGGTCTGGGATGCCATCGACGTGATCGAGGTGGACGATCGCATAGTTCGGTTGGCTGCGGACATGTCCTTTCGCTTCGGGTTGCGCGGCTATGACGCCGTTCACTGCGCGTCGGCGGCAACGGTCAGCGATGATGAGCTGGTGGTGGCGACCGGCGACCGCACGTTGTTGGACGCGTGTCCGGCCGCGGGCCTGGCCACGATCGATGTCAGCGGAACCGGCTGAGCATCGGTCACCCCGCGCTGACCGGTTCGGGCACCACGACGCGCTCCGCCCCGGAGTAGACGTTCATGGTGCTGCCGCGCAGGAATCCCACCAGTGTCATGCCCTGTTCCTCGGCCACGTCCACGGCCAGCGACGACGGCGCCGACACCGCGGCCAGGAACGGGATGCCCGCCATGGCCGCCTTCTGCGCCAACTCGAACGACGCCCGACCGGACACCAGCAGCACCGTCTCGTGCAGCGGCACCCGGCCGTTCAGCAGCGCCCAGCCCAGGGCCTTGTCCACCGCGTTGTGCCGGCCGACGTCCTCACGCACCACCAGGGCCTCGCCGTCCGGGGTGAACAGGCCGGCGGCGTGGATGCCGCCGGTCGACCGGAACAGCTTCTGCCGGTCCCGCAACCGGTTCGGCAGTGCCGCCAGGGTCGCCGTGCTGACCCGGATGTCCGCGTCGCGCGGCGGGAAGCGGGTGGCGAGCCGGACCGCGTCCAGGGCCGCCTTGCCGCACACGCCGCACGACGACGTGGTGTAGAAGTTCCGCTCCACCGACGGGTCCGGCGGCGGCACGTGCGGCGCCAGGGTGACGTCCAGCACGTTGTAGGTGTTGGCGCCGTCGTCGTCGGTGCTGGCGCAGTACCGGGCGGCGAGCACGTCCTCGCGGTCGCCGATCACGCCTTCGGACAACAGGAAGCCGTGGGTCAGTTCGACGTCGTCGCCGGGTGTGCGCATGGTGACCGTCAGCGCGACGCCGTTCACCCTGATCTCGAACGGCTCCTCGGCCGCCAGCGTGTCCGGCCGGCGGCGTTCGCCGTCGGCGGACAGCCGCAGCACCGGCCTGCGTACCGTGACCCTGCCCATGTCCTCCATCGTGCGCCTGTCGACGAAGGAAGTCAGCACGCGGTGGCAATTCGTTTCAACGGCCTTCGTAGACTTGGAGCGTGACCGACACCATGCCCGCTCAGCGCCACCGTGACCTTCCGCCGACCTGGACGCCGGCGGAGGTAGAGGGCGCGCTCTACGAGCAGTGGGTGGCCGCCGGTTACTTCACCGCCGAGGCGCCCAGCGACCGGCCGTCGTACAGCATCGTGATCCCGCCGCCGAACGTGACCGGCAGCCTGCACGTGGGCCATGCCTTCGAGCACTCGCTGATCGACGCGCTGATCCGGCGCCGCCGGATGCAGGGCTACAACACGCTGTGGCTGCCCGGCATGGACCACGCCAGCATCGCCGTGCACGCGCTGGTGGAGCAGCAGCTCAAGGCGGAGGGCACCACCCGCAGGGAACTGGGCCGGGAGGCGTTCGTCGACCGCGTGTGGCGGTGGAAGGCCGAGTACGGCGGCCGGATTCTGGACCAGATGCGCCGGCTGGGCGACAGCGTGGACTGGACCCGCGAGCGGTTCACCATGGACGAAGGCCTGTCCCGCGCGGTGCGCACGCAGTTCAAGCGGCTCTACGACGAGGGCCTGATCTACCGGGCCGAGCGGCTGGTGAACTGGTCGCCGGTGCTGCGGTCGGTGCTGTCCGACGCCGAGGTGGACCACAAGGAGGTCGAGGGCGAACTCGTGTCCATGCGGTACGGCGACGGCGATCACTCGATCGTCGTGGCCACCACCCGCGTGGAGACGATGCTGGGCGACACCGCCGTCGCGGTGCACCCGGACGACGACCGCTACCGGCACCTGGTGGGCGCCGAGATCGAGCTGCCGCTGACCGGCCGGACCATCCCGATCATCGCCGACGAGCACGTCGACCCGGAGTTCGGCACCGGCGCGGTGAAGGTGACTCCCGCGCACGACCCGAACGACTTCGAGATCGGCCAGCGGCACGGCCTGCCGATGCCCACGATCATGGACGAACAGGGCCGGATCACCGCCACCGGCACGGTGTTCGACGGCATGGACCGGTTCGAGGCCCGGGACGCGGTGCGCGAGGCGTTGCGCGCGCAGGGCCGGATCGTCGCGGAGCAGCGGCCCTACGTGCACTCGGTGGGCCATTCCGAGCGGTCCGGCGAGCCGATCGAACCGCGGTTGTCGTTGCAGTGGTTCGTGAAGGTGGGCCCGCTGGCGAAGATGGCCGGCGACGCGGTGCGGTCCGGTGAGGTGGCGATCAGCCCGCCGGAGCTGGCCAAGCGCTATTTCGCCTGGGTGGACAACCTGCACGACTGGTGCATCTCGCGGCAGTTGTGGTGGGGGCACCGCATTCCGGTGTGGTACGGGCCGGATGGCGAGATGGTGTGCCTCGGTCCGGACGAGCAGCCGCCCGCCGGGTGGCGGCAGGACGAGGACGTGCTGGACACGTGGTTCTCGTCCGGGCTGTGGCCGTTCTCCACGATGGGCTGGCCGGCGGACACCGCCGACCTGGCCACGTTCTACCCGACGAGCGTGCTCGTGACGGGCTACGACATCCTGTTCTTCTGGGTCATCCGGATGATGATGTTCGGCCTGTATGCGATGGACGGCGCGCCGCCGTTCCGCACGATCGTGCTGCACGGCATGGTGCGGGACAAGTACGGCAAGAAGATGTCGAAGTCCGCCGGCAACTCGGTGGACCCGCTGGAGTGGTTGGACCGCTATGGCGCGGACGCGCTGCGGTTCACCATGGTGCGCGGCGCGAACCCGGGCGCGGACGTGCCGATCAGCGAGGAGTGGGTGGACGGCTCCCGCCGGTTCGGCACGAAACTGTGGAACGCCACCAGGTTCGCGTTGTCCAATGGTGCCACTGTGGACAGTGAGGTGCCCGGCGACGCCGAGCTGACCGACGCCGACCGCTGGATCCTCGACCGCGCCGACCAGCTGGTGTCCGAAGTGGACGCCGCGTTCGACGAGTTCGAGTTCGCCCGGCTGGCCGATGCGCTGTACCACTTCACCTGGGACGAGTTCTGCGACTGGTACCTGGAACTGGCCAAGGTGCAACTCGCCGAGGGCGGCGCGCGGGCCGACGCCACCAGGGCCGTGCTCGGCCATGTGCTGGACACCGTGCTGCGGCTGCTGCACCCGCTGATGCCGTTCGTCACCGAGCGCCTGTGGACCGCGCTGACCGGCCGGGAGTCGCTGGTGATCGCGCCGTGGGCCACCGTGTCCGGCCGCACGGCCGACCCGGCGGCGGCCGGGCGGATCGAGGCGGTGCGCAAGCTGGTCACCGAGATCCGGCGGTTCCGCAGCGACCAGGGCCTGCCCCCGGGCCGGAAGGTGCCGGCCGACCTGGCGGGCGCCGACCTGGCCGGGCATGAGGCCGCCGTGCGCGTGCTGGCCAGGCTGGACGAACCGGCCGACGGGTTCGCGCCGACGGCGACGCTGGACGTGGCGCTGCCGGCCGGCGCGGTGTCCGTGCGGCTGGACATCTCCGGCGTGATCGACGTGGCCGCCGAACGCAAGCGGCTGACCAAGGACCTGGCGGCGGCGCGGAAGGAACTGGCCCAGTGTGAGGCGAAACTGGGCAATCCGGAGTTCGTCGGCAAGGCACCGGAAGCCGTGGTGACCAAGATCACCACCCGCCGGGACACCGCACAGGTCGAGATCGACCGCATCACCGCCCAACTGGCCGCCCTGCCGGCCGGACGCTCCTAGACTGGTCAGGTGGCGGACCGCACGTCGAGGCAGGTGAAGGTGCCAGGAGCCGACGAGTTCCACGCGGTCGAGGCCGAGCTGAACACCCGGTGGCCGGAGACCAAGATCGATCCGACGCTGGACCGCATCCAGGCGTTGCTCGACCTGCTCGGCGACCCGCAGACGGCCAGCCCGGTGGTGCACATCACCGGCACCAACGGCAAGACGTCCACCGCGCGGATGGTCGACGCGCTGCTCACCGCGAACGGGCTGCGCACCGGCCGGTTCACCAGCCCACACCTGCAGGAGGTCACCGAGCGGATCAGCCTGGACGGCGTGCCCATCAGCCGGGAGCGCTACGTCGAGGCGTACCGCGACGTGGCGCCCTATGTGTCCATGGTGGACGCCGCACAACCCAATCCGCTGAGCAAGTTCGAGGTGCTGGTGGCGATGGCGTTCGCCGCGTTCGCCGACGCGCCGGTGGACGCGGCCGTGATCGAGGTGGGCATCGGCGGCACCTGGGACTCGACGAACGTGGCCGACGGCAAGGTCGCGGTGATCGGGCCGGTCGGCGTCGACCACGTCGAGTACCTCGGCTCGGACGTGGTCGGCATCGCGCGGGACAAGGCCGGGATCATCAAGCCCGGTTCGGTGGCGGTCATCGCCGAGCAGCGGCCGGACGTGCTCACCGAGCTGCTGCGCCGGGTCGCCGACGTGGACGCCACGGTCGCCCGCGCCGGCAGCGAGTTCGGCGTGGTGGGCCGGGAGATCGCGGTCGGCGGCCAGTTGCTGCGGCTACAGGGACTCGGCGGTGTCTACGACGACGTGTTCCTGCCGCTGCACGGCCGGCACCAGGCCGGCAACGCGGCCGTCGCGCTGGCCGCCGTCGAGGCGTTCCTCGGCGCGGGCGCGGGGAGCCAGCTCGACCCGGACACGGTCCGGCAGG
>DATEPR010000593.1:0-2603 GCA_035273045.1 Pseudonocardiaceae bacterium
TGCCAGGCCCGCCGCTTCCGCCGCCGCAGCCCGGTGGCCAGCATCAGCAGGCACACGCCGGCGACCACGACGATCGACACCCCGGCCACGGTGGCCTGCACGGGCACGTCGAACCAGGACACCAGCGGGTTGTGGAACCGCCGTCTGGCCACCGGCAGCACCACGGTGGCCAGCGTCAGCAGCCCGACCAGCCGGGTCGCCCACGCGATGAGCCGGACCGTGGTGGCACCGCCGACCAGCCAGCGTGCCGGAGCCGGCGCCGCTGTGGTCATCCCGCCTGCGCCAGCTCGACGAACGGGCGCAGCGCATCAGGGTCGCGCAGCGCGTCCTTGCTGATCGCCCGGTCGATGTCGACCCCGGCGAGGATCTTCTTCACCGGCACCTCGCACTTCTTGCCGTTCAGTGTGCGCGGTACGGCGGCGATCGCGAAGAACCGGTTCGGCACGTGCCTGGGGGACAGCTGTTCGCGCAGGTCACGGCGGATGCGCGGTTCCACGTCGGCCAGGGTCACGCCCTCGGCGAGCACCACGAAGCACAGCAGTTCACCGTCCGGTGACGCCGCGCCGGACGTGTCGATGACCAGTGAGTCGAGCACGCCGTCCAGGTTCTCCACGACCCGGTAGAACTCGGCCGTGCCCATCCGGACCCCGCCCCGGTTCAGCGTGGAGTCGCTGCGGCCGTAGATGATCGCCGAGCCCCGCTCGGTGATCCTGATCCAGTCGCCGTGCCGCCACACGCCGGGATAGGTGTCGAAGTAGGCGTCGCGCAGCCGGCTGCCGTCCGGGTCGTTCCAGAAGAACACCGGCATGGACGGCATGGGCCGGGTGATGACCAGCTCGCCGACCTCGCCGACGACGGGTTTGCCCTGCTCGTCGTACGACTCCACGGCCGCGCCCAGGCACCGGCAGGACAGCTCGCCCAGCCACACCGGCACGTCCGGTGACGACCCGATGAACGCGGTGCACAGGTCGGTGCCGCCGGACACGCTGCAGACCTGCGCGGACGCGCTGACCGCGTCGGCCACCCAGCGGAAGCCCTCGGGGGACAGCGGTGCACCGGTCGAGCCGACGGCCCGCAGCGCCGACAGGTCGAACCGGTCGACCGGCCGCAGTCCCTCCTTCAGGCACGACTGGATATAGGGCGCCGACGTGCCGAAATAGGTGATCCGCTCGCGCTCGGCCAGCGACCACAGGGTGTTCAGGTCGGGATGGCCGGGGCTGCCGTCGAACAGCACGATGGTCGTGCCGGTGAGCAGCCCGCCGACCAGGAAGTTCCACATCATCCAGCCGGTCGTGGTGAACCAGATGAACCGGTCACCGGGACCGAGGTCGCACTGCAGCCCAACGGCCTTGAGGTGTTCCAGCACGATTCCGCCGTGGCCCTGGACGATGCCCTTGGGCAGGCCGGTGGTGCCCGACGAGTACAGCACCCACAGCGGGTGGTCGAACGGCACCGGCTCGTACGCCAGTTCGGCGCCGGCGTGCCTGGCCAGCAGTTCGGTCCAGGAGACGGTGCCGGCCAGTTCGCCGCCGGTGTAGTCGACCAGGACGACGGCACTGAGGCTGCTGATCTCCTCGCGCAGCCGGGACACGGTGGGGCGGATGTCGAAGGTGCGGCCGTTGTAGACGTAGCCGTCCACGGCGATCAGCACCGTGGGTTCGATCTGGGTGAAGCGGTCGAACACGGCTCGCACGCCGAAGTCGGGGGAACAGGACGACCACGTCGCGCCCAGGCTGGCCGCGGCCAGGAACGCCACCAGCGTCTGCGGCGAGTTCGGTGCCAGCGCGACCACCCGGTCGCCGCGGCGGACGCCCAACTCGACCAGGCCGGCCCGGGCGGCGGCCACGGCGGAGCGCAGTTCGCCGAAGGTGAGCCGGGACGCGAGCCCGTCCTCGCGTTCGAAGATGACCGCCGGGTCGTCGTCGGCGCCGTGGGCGAGGGCGTGTTCGGCGTAGTTCAGCGTGGCGCCGGGGAACCAGCGGGCGCCGGGCATGTCCGTCGACCCGAGCACCCGCTCCGGCGGCTCGTGGAACCGGACGCCGTAGAAGCCGGCGACGGCCGACCAGAACGCCGGCAGGTCGGTGACCGACCAGTGCCACAGCGCGTCGTAGTCGGCGAGGTCCACGCCCCGCTCGGTGCGCAGCCAGTCGCGGAACCTGGCCACACCGCTGGTCGCCACCTGGCCGGGGTCGGGCCGCCAGAGCACTTCGGGAACACCGCCTGGCTCACTGCTCATGCCGTCATTCCTAGCCGATGGCCGCGGCGTGGGAAACGGCGGTCAGCGCAGGTGCAGATCGAACCAGTTGAGGGTGCGGTGCCACGCCTCGGCGCTGGCCTCCGGGTCGCGGTCGAACCGGCTGTCGCTGTCGGCGAACCGGACCACGTCGGTGGCCACCTCGGAGGCGGCCGCGGCGTCGCGCAGCTTCTCCACCGCGTCGCCCGGGGTCGCCGAGTCCTGGTCGCCATAGATGCCCAGCCACGGGCACGCCAGGCCGCCGGCCACGTCGACCAGTGCGGGCAGCCCGTCGGCCAGCGGGGCCAGGATGCCGCCGCCCGCGACGCTCACCGCCGCCCCGACCGCTCGGCTGCTGGCGACCACCATC
>DATEPR010000594.1:0-2719 GCA_035273045.1 Pseudonocardiaceae bacterium
CGCCACGGTCGGCCCGCCGACGACCCGCACCGAACGCAAGGCGGGTTCGGCCTCCCGTGCCACCTTCGTGATCCTGGTGATGGTGCTGCTCGTCGGCGGTGTCGTCGCCACGCTGTGGTTCTCCACCCAGGCCACGGCCGACGCCTACCGCCTGGAGCAGGCGAAGAACACCACCAACCAGCTCCAGGTGCAGGTCGGCCAGCTCCAGCAGGAGGTCGCGCAACAGGACTCGCCGCCGTCCCTGGCGGCGCGCGCCCGCCAGCTCGGCATGATCCCGGCACCCGACGCGGCCCACCTGGTGGTCGGCCCGAACGGGAGGGTCAGGGTGGTCGGCACGCCGAGTGTGGCCGAGCCGCCGCCCAAGCCGACCACGAAGCCGGTCACGCCGACGTCGACGCCACCGGCCAGGTCGACGTCCACCCCGCCTGCCACGACGGCGAATCCGTCCACGGGAGGCTGACCACATGCCGCGGCCACCCTCGGGCGTGCCCGCCCGCAGGCCGGCCCCGTACGCTCGCGGGCCAGCGCCGAAGCCCGCCCCAGCGTCCAGATCAGCGACCAGATCCGCGCCCCGCTCCCGGGGCAAGCCACGCAGACCGGCCAGGCTCGCCACCAACTCCAAGCCCCGCCTGATCGTCGGCCGGCTGTTGATGATCACGGCGCTGGTGCTGGCCGGCCTGAAACTGGTGGACATCCAGGGCGTGCAGGCGTCCGCGCTGGCGTCCAAGGCGCAGCAGCAGAGCCTGACGCCGATGGTGATTCCGGCCCAGCGCGGCATCATCACCGACCGCGACGGCACCGAGCTGGCGTTCAATGTGGACATTCGGGCGCTCACCGCGCAGCCCAGGACGATGCGGAAGAACTGGAACGACCCGGCCCAGGCGGCCAATCATCCCGGCGTCAGCTACGACGAGCACACCCAGGCCATCGCCGACGAGATGCACCGGCTGATCGGCGACTCGCTGAACGAGCAGCAGGTGCTCGACCAACTGCGGTCCAACGCCTCGTTCGTCTACCTGGACAAGTCGGTCCAACCGTCGGTCGCCGCCGAGATCACCAGTGACTTCCCGGAGATCGGCGCCGAGGTTCGGTCGGGCCGCGAGTACCCGGACGGGTCGGTCGGCGCCAACATCATCGGGATGGCCAACTGGCGGACCGATCCGGGGATCACGCCCGGCGTGCACGGCGTGCTCGGGCTGGAGTCCGCGATGGACAGGCAGTTGGCCGGCCAGCCCGGCCGCGAGGTGGCGAACACCGAGCAGGGCAACGACTCCGTGGTCATCCCGAACTCGCAGCGGGTGCTCCAGCCCGCGGTGCCCGGCGAGGACGTGCAGCTGACCATCGACGCCGACGTGCAGTACGAGGTGCAGCAGAAACTTGCCCAGTGGGTGAAGGACTCCGGCGCCAAGTACGGCAGCGCGGTGGTGCTGGACGCGCACACCGGTGAGGTGTACGCGCTGGCCGACGACCAGACGTTCAACCCGAACGACCCGAGCACCATCACCGACGCCAACGCCGGCGACCTCGCCGTGTCCACGCCGTACGAACCGGGTTCGGTGAACAAGATCGTGACCGCGTCGGCGGCGATCGGCAGCGGCCTGGTCACGCCGACCACGGTGGTCACCGTGCCACCGCAGTTCCAGGACGGCGACAAGGTCGTCACGGACGACTGGTCGCACGGCACCGAGCGGTTCACCGTCACCGGCATCTTCGCCAAGTCCTCCAACATCGGCACCGACGAACTGGCCAAGATGGTCGGCCCGAAGCGTTACGACGAGATGCTGCTGAGGATGGGGCTGGGCCAGCGGACCGGCATCGAGCTGCCTGGCGAGAGCGCCGGTTACGTGCCGCCGATGGACCAGTGGTCCGGGTCGACGTTCGGCAACCTGCCGATCGGCCAGGGCCTGTCCATGACGGTCCTGCAGATGGCCGGGATGTACCAGGCGATCGCGAACAACGGCGTCCGAGTGCCGCCGCGGATCATCAAGTCCGTCACCAAGCCGGACGGCACCGTCGTGCCGACCAGGCAGCCGGCCGGGATCCGGGTGCTCAGCGTCAAGGACGCCGAAACCGTGCGGAACATGTTCCGGGCGGTCACGCAGAAGGGTCCGTTCCCGCAGGACGCCACGGCCCCCTCGGCCGCCGTGCCCGGCTACCAGATCGCCGGCAAGACCGGCACCGCACAGGTGATCGACCCGAAGTGCCGCTGCTACAGCCACTCCAGGAACCGGGTCACGTTCGCCGGCATGTTGTCCGCGGACAATCCCCGGTTCGTCATCGGGATCATGCTGGAACAGCCCAACGGCGACGTGGAGGGCGGCCGGACGGCGGCGCCGCTGTTCGCGGACATCGCCTCGTACCTGGCACAGCGCTACCAGTTGCCGGTGTCGCCGTCGCCGACGCCGGAGTTCACACTGGTGGTGCCGTGACGGATCGGTGGCCGGTCACGGCACAGTCACGGGCGCTGTGCGGGCGCCGATCGGGCCGCCGGTAGCCTTCCGCGACGTGCCAGCCCATCCGGAGGACGCCATCGCCGTCATGCCGCCACGACCCAGCCGCACGACACCGGTCGCACTGGCCGAATTGGCCGGACCGGCCGGTGCCCGGCAGGTGGGCGACGCCACCGTCGCCGGTGTGACGCTGCGCGCCCAGCACGTCCGCGCCGGCGACCTGTTCGCCGCGTTGCCGGGCAACCGCGCGCACGGCGCCGACTTCGCCG
>DATEPR010000595.1:0-5827 GCA_035273045.1 Pseudonocardiaceae bacterium
CTCGCCCGTCGCGAACCCAGCCTCTACCAACTCATCCAGGTCTGCGCCGCGATGCGACTGCGGTTCAGCGACGTACTACGTGTCGCGGAGAACGAAGCGTTTCCGTTGGGCCGGGCGCCTTGGCTGTGATGAGATCGGGTCAGCCGGCGAACCGGGGCGTCGGCAGGCCGGTGGCGATGCCGGGCGCCACGAACAGGCAGCCGGCCAGTGGTTCGGCGGCGGCCTGCTCGGCGGTGAAGTGCTCGCGGCCGGTCGTCACGTACAGGTCGGTCAGGTCGGGGCCGCCGAACGCGCACGCGGTCACCTGGCTGGCCGGCAGCTCGACCACCGTGTCCGGCTTCCCGTCCGGCGTGAACCGCCGCACCTGCCCGGCGCGGTTCGCCGCGACCCACACGCACCCGTCCGCGTCCACGCACAGCCCGTCCGGTGACCCGCCGTCCGGGCCGAAGTCCACGAACGGGCGCCGGTTGGTCGCCGAACCGGTGTCGACGTCGAAGTCGAACACGTCGACGCGGCGGGTGGGTGTGTCCACGTAGTACATCCGGCCGTGGTCCGGGCTCCACCCGGTGCCGTTGCTGACCGTCACCGCGGGCAGCACCACCGCGGCCCGGCCGTTCGGTTCGACCCTGGCCAGGAAACCGCCGCCGGTGGCCTGGTCGTAGCGCATCGTGCCGGCCCACAACCGGCCCGCCGGGTCGACCGCGGCGTCGTTGCCCCGCATACCCTCGCGCGCCCAGTAGACGAGCCAGCGCAGCGTGCCGCCGGGGTCCAGGATGCCGATGCCGTCGCGCAGGTTCAGCACCAGGCCACCGGCCGCCCTCGGCTTGGCCGCGCCGACGTGCTGCGGCACCGGCGTGACCTCGTCGGTGCCCGACGACGGCCGGAACCGGTGCACCGAACTGCCCGTGATGTCCACCCAGATCAGGCTGCCGTCGGTCACGTCCCAGGTCGGCCCCTCACCGAGCTGCGGTTCACCACGCAGCGCGATCTCCACGTTCGTCACAGTCCCGATCCTGTCACCCGTCACCCGGACGCCAGAAAATCAGGGTCGTCCCGGATGCCAACCCCGGAAAAACGCTCGTAGCCTCGATGGTGTGGACAGCACACGCGCCCTCGCGACGCCGCAGCGCAACCCGGCGAAGCGCATCCTGCCCCCGCACGCGCTGCGGGCGGCCGCCGTGATCGTGGCGTTCACGGCGTTGCTCTACCTGATCGAACTGGTCAACCTCACCTTCCTGCACAACAGCCTGGTGAACGACGGCATCCACCCGCGCACGCTGATGGGCCTGCCGGAGATCGTCTGGGCGCCGCTCCTGCACGGCAGCTGGGCCCACCTGATCGGCAACACCATCCCGGTGCTGGTGTTCGGGTTCCTGGCCATGTCCGGCGGCATCGGCCCGTGGATCGCCACGACGGCACTCATCTGGATCATCAGCGGACTCGGCGTGTGGCTGATCTCGCCGACCAGCAGCGTGACCATCGGCGCGTCCGGCATCGCGTTCGGCTGGCTGACGTTCCTGCTGGTCAGGGGCATCTTCAACCGCTCGTTCGGGCAGATCGTGGTGGCGCTGGTGCTGCTGTTCTACTGGGGCAGCGTGCTGTGGGGCCTGGTGCCCGGGCGGCCGGAGGTCTCCTGGCAGGGCCACCTGTTCGGCGCACTGGCCGGCATCCTGTGCGCGTTCCTGGTCGCCAAGGCCAACCGTGGCCGCCGGCCGGTCACCAGCGGCTCGACGAAACCAATGCCCGGTAATCTCGCGGCATGACGCTCGTCGACGCGCCGATCGGCATCTTCGATTCCGGGGTCGGCGGGTTGACGGTGGCACGTGCCGTGCTGGACCAACTGCCCGGCGAGCGGCTGCGGTACGTGGGTGACACCGCCCACGCGCCGTACGGGCCGCAGCCCATCGCCCGGGTCAGGGAACACGCGCTCGCGGTGATGGACGGCCTGGTCGCCAGCGGCGTGAAACTGCTGGTGGTGGCGTGCAACACGGCGTCGGCGGCGTGCCTGCGGGACGCGCGGGAGCGGTACGCCGTGCCGGTCGTCGAGGTCGTCATCCCGGCTGTGCGGCGGGCGGTGCACGTGACCCGCTCCGGCCGCGTCGGGGTGATCGGCACCGAGGGCACCATCCGGTCCCGCGCCTACGACGACGCCTTCGCCGCCGCCAGGGACGTCCGGGTGACCAGCGTGGCGTGCCCGCAGTTCGCCGACTTCGTCGAACGCGGCATCACGTCCGGGCGGCAGATCCTCGGCCTGGCACAGGGCTACCTGGACCGGCTGCTGCGCGCCGACGTGGACACGCTGGTGCTGGGCTGCACCCACTACCCGCTGTTGACCGGTGTGCTGCAACTGGTGATGGGCGACGGGGTCACGCTGGTGTCCAGCGCCGAGGAGACGGCGAAGGACGTGGTCAGGGTGCTGACCGAGGAGAACCTGCTGCGCGAGCCGGGCCGCACGCCACCCGGCCACCAGGTCGGCTGCACCGGCCCCGCGCAGCCGTTCGCCCGGCTGGCCAGGCGGTTCCTCGGTCCGCTGGCACTGGATCTGCCAATTGACACAACCGGCGTGCCCGGTCTCGTGCGAAGCTGATCACCGTGCTCCTGACCGTGCTCGGCTGCTCCGGCAGCGCCCCCGGCCCGAACGCCGCCACCTCGGGATATGTCGTCGAGTCCGGCGACGCCCGGCTCGTCGTCGACCTCGGTTACGGCACCCTCGCCGCGCTCCAGGCGGTCCGCGACCCGTTCGCCGTGGACGCGCTGCTGTTCTCCCACCTGCATCCGGACCACTGCGCCGATTTCAGCGGCTACATCGTGCTGCGCCGCTACCACCCCGCCCCGCCGGTCGACCCGCGACGACGCCCGCTCGCCGTCTACGGGCCGGCCGACACGCGGGACCGGCTGGTCGCCGCGTATGCCTGCAACGCCACCGAGGCCGCCGACACCGACCTGTCCGACCTGTTCGCCTTCCACGAGTACGGCGACCCGGCCACCGAGATCGCCGGGTTCACGGTCACGGCGGCACAGGTGCACCATCCGTGCGAGGCGTACGGCCTGCGGATCGAACACGGCGGCCGGTCGCTGTGCTACACCGGCGACACCGGGCTGTGCGACGCGCTGGTCCGGCTCGCCGAAGGAGCGGACACCCTGCTGGCGGAGGCGTCCTGGACCGAGGGTCCGGACCGCCCGGCCCGGCTGCACATGTCCGGGCGGCAGGCCGGTGAGCTGGCCGTCAAGGCCGGCGCCGGGCGGCTGGTGGTCACCCACGTGCCGCCGTGGACGGACAAGGCGGCTGTGCTGGCCGAGGCGCGGCGGGCGTTTCCCGGCGAGGTCGTGCTGGCCACGGCGGGCGTCGAGTACCGGATCTGACCGCTACCGCACCACCCCCTGCCACACGGACTGGGCGCCGGTCAGCCCGACCCGGACCACGTTCACGGTGGTCAGCGCGGCCATGGCGATGACCAGCACGGACGCCAATACCGAGATCCGCCGCCAGGTCGTCGGCACCCGGCGGGCAGCGGCGTCCTCGGTGCCCGGCTCGTGTTCGGCCCGGATGGCGGCGGCCCGTTCCCGGTCGGCCAGCTGGCCGGCGACGACCAGGAAGACCACGGACACGCCGAAGCCCAGCGCGTAGGGCAGCAGTTGGTTGCCCAGTTGCTCGTGCCTGGCCAGGGCCTGGTCCGGCCGGGCCAGGTAGGCGGCCAGTTGGCGCCCGCTGGCCTGGGCGAGCGGCACGGTGACCACGGCCACGCCGGTGAGGGTCAGCACGGGCCAGGCGAACCGGCGGCGCAGCCTGCGGTGCACCGCGAGGCCGACCGCGCACACCGCGGCCAGCGGCAGCAGCACCGCGACGGCGTCGACCAGCAGCGGATGGGCCGGCAGCCCGGCTACGGTGAACAGTCCTTGCGCGAACGGCATGTGCCAGTTTCCCGGGTCGAGGCGATCGTCGTGGACAAGGTCGCTCTAGGCTAGCCGCGTGCTACGAAGCGATGGACGGCGTGACGACCAGCTGCGTGACGTGCGGCTCTCCCGGGGGTTCCAGAAGTGGCCTGCCGGCTCGGTGCTGGCCGAGTTCGGCAACACCCGGGTGCTGGCCGCGGCCAGCGTCACCGAGGGCGTGCCGCGCTGGCGGACCGGCTCCGGGCTGGGCTGGCTGACCGCCGAGTACGCGATGCTGCCCTCGGCCACGAACACCCGCTCCGACCGGGAGTCGGTGAAGGGCCGGGTCGGCGGCCGGACGCACGAGATCAGCCGGCTGATCGGCCGGTCCCTGCGGGCCTGCATCGACCTGGCCGCGCTCGGCGAGAACACCATCATGATCGACTGTGACGTGCTCCAGGCCGACGGCGGCACCCGCACGGCGGCCATCACCGGCGCGTACGTCGCGCTCGCCGACGCGGTCACCTGGCTGGGCGCCGCCGGCCGGCTGGCCGACCCGAAACCGCTGTCCTGCGCGATCTCCGCGGTCAGCGTCGGCGTGGTGGACGGCAGGGTGCGCCTGGACCTGCCCTACGAGGAGGACTCCCGGGCCGAGGTCGACATGAACGTCGTGGCCACCGACACCGGCACGCTCGTCGAAGTGCAGGGCACCGGCGAGGGCGCCACCTTCCCCAGGTCCACTTTGGACAAGATGTTGGACATGGCGCTGGCCGGCTGCGACGAGCTGTCCCGGATCCAGGCCGCCGCGCTGGCCGAGCCCTACCCCGGTGAGCTGCCCGAACCGTCCCGGAGGGGCAAGTGACGACGCTGTTGCTGGCCACCCGCAACGCGCACAAGCTCGCCGAACTGGACCGCATCCTGGCCGCCGAGGGCGTGCGCGGCCTGCGGGTGATCGGGCTGGCCGACGTGCCGGAGTTCCCCGAGGCGCCGGAGACCGGGGCCACGTTCGAGGAGAACGCGCTGGCCAAGGCGCGGGACGCGGTCGCGGCCACCGGCCTGCCCGCCGTCGCCGACGACTCCGGCATCGCCGTCGACGCCCTCAACGGGATGCCCGGCGTGCTGTCCGCTCGTTGGGCCGGCACCGCCCGCGACGACAAGGCGAACCTGCGGCTGCTGCTGGAGCAGCTCGCCGACGTGCCGGACGAGCGGCGCGGCGGTGCCTTCGTGTGCGCGGCGGCACTGGCCACGCCGTCCGGTGGCGAGACTGTGGTGCGGGGCGAGTGGCCGGGCACGATCGCCCGGGAACCACGCGGTGTCAACGGTTTCGGGTACGACCCGATCTTCGTGCCGGAGGGTCGTGACGTCACGTCGGCCGAGCTGGCGCCGGAGGAGAAGGACGAGCTGTCGCACCGCGGCCGGGCGCTGCGGCTGCTGCTGCCGGCGCTCCGGGCGCTCGCCGGGCCGTTGGTGCCGGAATGAGGGCCAGGTACTCGTAAGCCGATCCGGTGAAGATCGCCCCGAGCGGGTGGTACAGAATCTTGCCGACTTCGTCGCATGATCGACCACACCTTTCGGAGCCCCGATGCCCTCTCTCCCCACCCGCCGAGTGCTGACCTCGACCGTCCTCGCGCTGGGCGCGAGCCTGCTGATCGCGACACCTGTTCTGGCGGCGCCCGACGGGCCTCCGCAGTCCGGCGACGACCGCGCCAAGGCCGTCGCCGGCAACGCCACCACCTGCGAGGCCGCCGGCCTCGGTGGCACCAAGGTCGTCTTCGCCAACGTGGAGGACGCGACCCAGAAGTTCGTCACGATCACCGCCGCGGACGTCCCGTCCGGCGACACGCTGCTCGGCGTCGTCGTCAAGGGCGGTCCGGCCTACAACGTCTACACGGGACTGACCGAATGGACGAAGCTGCACTCGCCGATCAATCCCGGCGGGCAGCTTCCCACCATC
>DATEPR010000596.1:0-5149 GCA_035273045.1 Pseudonocardiaceae bacterium
GTGGGCCGCCACGGTGTCGCCGAGCTCGTGCTCACCGGGCAACACGACGGCCACGCCGCCCTGTGCCCACCGGGTGTTGCCGGCACCGGCGTCCGCCTTGGTGACCACGAGGACCCGCAGCCCGGCCTCCCGCGCGGCCAGCGCCGCGCTCAGCCCGGCCACCCCGCTGCCCACCACGACCAGATCGGCCAGCGCCGTCCACTGCTCGCTCATTCGGCGCCCCCGGACCGGCCAACCTCGATCATGCGCTCCACCGCACCGCGCGCCCGCTCGGCGACGTCCGGGTCGACGTGCACCTCGTCGGCGCCCTCGCGCAGGCAGCGCAGCAGCGCGGCCGGCGTGGTCATCTTCATGTACCGGCAGGACGCGCGGTCGTTGACCGGCTGGAAGTCCACATCCGGCGCCGCCCGGCGCAACTGGTGCAGCATCCCGATCTCGGTGGCCACCAGCACGCTGCCGGCCCTGGTCCGCCGGGCCGCGTCGAGCATCCCGCCGGTGGACAGGATGCGCACCCGGTCGGCCGGCACGGCGCCCTCGCCGGCCAGGTACAGCGCGGACGTGGCACAGCCGCATTCGGGGTGGATGAACAGTTCCGCGTCCGGTTCCGCGGCGGCGCGGGCGGTCAGCTCGTCGCCGTTGATGCCGGCGTGCACGTGGCATTCGCCCGCCCACACGTGCAGGTTGGCCCGGCCGGTGACGCGCCGCACGTGGGCGCCGAGGAACTGGTCGGGGCAGAACAGCACTTCGGTGTCGGCCGGAATGGACGCCACCACGTCGACCGCGTTGGACGACGTGCAGCAGATGTCCGTCTCCGCCTTGACTTCCGCCGTCGTGTTCACATAGGACACCACGACGGCGCCGGGATGCTCCGCCTTCCACGCCCGCAGGTCGGCCGCGGTGATGGAGTCGGCGAGCGAGCAGCCGGCCCGCGCGTCCGGGATCAGCACGGTTCGGTCCGGTGCCAGGATCTTCGCCGTCTCGGCCATGAAGTGCACGCCACAGAAGACGATCGTGGCCGCGCCGGAGTCGGCGGCGATGCGGGACAGGGCGAGCGAGTCACCGGTGTGGTCGGCGACGTCCTGGATCCGCGGCAGTTGGTAGTTGTGCGCCAGGATGACCGCGTCGCGTTCGGCCGCCAGCGCGCGCACTTCGTCGGCCCAGGCGTCGTCCGGTATGACGCCCTCGTGGCCTCGCTCGATCGACACCGTCATCGCGGCCCTCCTCGTTCGTGACGTCCAGGTTTTCGCCTTCCGGTTGAAAACCTGCGTAGATAGTATCAGCCGGGTGAACCAGCCGGCACACGAAGTCCTGGCCGCTGTGCTCCAAGTGCGAGCGACGTCACTGCGAGTCCTGCTGTGGCAACGGGCGAAGGAGCCCGAGGCGGGCCGCTGGTCGCTGCCCGGCGGCCGGCTCGGCGCCACCGAGGACGTGGAGACCTCGATCCGCCGCCAGCTCGCGGAGAAGGTCGACGTCCGCCAGTTGGCCCACGTCGAACAGCTCGCCGTGTTCAGCGCACCGGACCGGGTGCCCGGCCCGCGCGTGATCGCCACCGCGTTCCTCGGCCTGGTACCCGCCGGACTCGACCCCGAGGTGCCCGACGACACCGGCTGGCACCCGGTGGACGCGCTACCGCCGACCGCGTTCGACCACGGCGCGATCGTGCTGCGCGCCCGCGACCGGCTGCGGTCCAAGCTGTCCTACACCAATCTCGGCTTCGCCCTGGCACCACCGGAGTTCACGGTGTCGGAGCTGCGCGAGATCTACTCGGCCGCACTGGGCTACCGGGTGTCCGCCACGAACCTGCAACGGGTGCTGTCCCGGCGCGGCCTGCTCGCCCCCACCGGCGCGACCGCGGCGCCCGGCCCGTCCGGTGGCCGGCCGGCCGCCCAGTTCCGGTTCACCGACCACGACATGCAGGTCACCGACCCGTTCGCGGTGTTGCGGCCACCCCGGAACGGTCAGCCCGATCAGCGCGCAGCGAAAGGGCGGACGACGTAACGTAGGAGGGTGGCCGAGACGATCCCTTTGTTCCCGCTGGCAGCGGTGCTGTTGCCGGGAACGTCGCTGCCACTGCACATCTTCGAGCCGCGCTACCGGCAGTTGACCATGGACCTGGTGAGGGAGACCCTGCCGGGCAGGTGTTTCGGCGTGATCGCGAAGAAGCCCGGCTGGGGCACCGACGTCGAGAAGACCGACCAGGTCAGGGAAATCGGCTGTTCCGCGTTGCTGCGCGAGGTCAAGCCGCTGCCGGACGGCCGGTTCGACATCGTCACCAGGGGCGACCGCAGGTTCCGGCTGCTGTCCATCGACTCCACCACAGCGCCCTACCTGCTGGGCACCGTGGAATGGCTGCCCGACTCGCCGCCGGAGAACCAGTTGGCCGCGCTGATGCCCGCGCTGGCCACATCGGCCCGCGCGGCCCACCGGCGGTACTGCCGCTCGGCGTGGCAGCGCGAGGACTGGTCGGAACCGCCTGCCGACACCGATCCCGCCGACCTGGCCCATCTCGTCGCCGCCGACTGCCTGCTGGACGCGGCCGACCGGCAGCGGCTGCTGGAGGAGACCTGCCCGGCCAGGCGGCTGCGGATGGCCAGGCGGATGCTGAACGTGGAGTCGGCGATCCTGGGCAACCTGCACGCGGTGCCACTGCAACTGGCCGACCTGGACCAGCAGGCGAATCTCAACTAGGACTGCTGCAAAGCCCTCTGATGCCAGTTCACGGCCATCAGCCCTGGGCATCGCCCCTGTTCGGCCAGCCTCTCGAAACAGGTCCTAACGGAGCCGGCGGCCGAGGTCGTTGGTGCTGTTCCAGGCCGCCAGCACGCCGTATGCCAGCGCGGTGCCCAGCGGCTGCGCGATGACGCCCCACGACGTCTCCAGCCGCGGCGCGATGTCGAACACCTGACCCGGCTTGGGAGCCGTGGCCAGCGCGTAGTGCCCGGCGGCGAACGACATCCCGGTGTGCATGGCCAGCCAGGCACCGACGAACGCGCCCAGCACCCCGGCCAGCATGATCACCGGGCCGCGCCGCTCCCGCAGCATCCAGATGGCCACCCCGGTGGCGATGCCGGCGACCAGCCCCATCAACAGGAAGATCGCCAGATCGTCGAACCGGTGGTAGCCGTACGGCGAGGGCAGCGGCACCGGCTGGCCGGAAGCGCCCCGCACACCCGGAATGGCCGGTGCGATCCGGGACCAGATCCAGCCCAGCGGCAACCCGACCAGGGCGGCCGTGGACACCACGCTGACCGCGGGCAGCAGGTCGGCCCGCACGACGACGGTCGGCCGGCGGGTCGGGAACAGCGCGTTGATCCGGCTGGCCGACCGGGCCCAGTCCGCCTCACTGGCCTTCGGCTCCGTGACCGGCTGATCCGACACGACACCCCTTCCGCACAACTCCTGGTGAACCCTAGTGCCCGCGCGAACAGCGTCACCCGGCGGCGGTCAGTTGGCGGTTAGGTCCCGCTGCGAAAGCCCACCATGACCACCTCGCCGGCGCACCCCTGGCGTTCCCGCTGCTCGGCTAGGCCCTTGCCGCAGGACCTAGTTCGCCATGCCGGCTGCACGTGGCCGTCCAGCCGGCCGGGGTCACCTGGACCACCATCCGCCGGGCGCAGTGCACGCAGTACCGCGGCGGGTCGACCAGCGCCAGCCTGGCCCGGCAGTGCTCGTGGTCCCCGGTTTCGGCCTGCCGGCCGCACCAGCCGCAGTACTCGGTCACAGCGTCTCGCTCAGCGCCTTGATCGGCATCTTCAGGTCGGCCAGCATGTCCAGGTCCTGCTGGGCCGGCCGGCCGAGGTTCGTCAGGTAGTTGCCCACAATGATCGCGTTGACGCCGCCCAACATGCCCTGCTCGGCACCCAGGTCGCCCAGCGTCAGCTCACGGCCGCCGGCGAACCGCAGGATGGTGCGCGGCAGGGCGAGCCGGAACGCGCCCACCGCCCGCAGCGCGTCCGGGCCGGCGACCACCGGGTAGTCCGCGTACGGGGTGCCGGGATTGGGGATGAGGAAGTTCATCGGCACCTCGTCCGGTGCCAGCTCGGCGAGCTGGGCGGCGAACTCGGCGCGCTGGGCCAGGGTTTCGCCCATGCCGATGATGCCGCCGCAGCACACCTCCATGCCGGCGGCGCGCACCATCCGCAGCGTGTCCCAGCGCTCCTCCCAGGTGTGCGAGGTCACCACGTTCGGGAAGTGCGAGCGGGCGGTCTCCAGGTTGTGGTTGTAGCGGTGCACGCCCATGTCGACGAGTTCGTCGACCTGTTCCTGGGTGAGCATCCCCAGCGAGCACGCGATGTTGATGTCCATGCCGGCCGCCCGGATTGCCGCGATGCCCTCGCGCACCTGGGCCAGTAGCCGGGCGTCCGGGCCGCGCACGGCCGCCACGACGCAGAACTCGGTGGCACCGGTGGCCGCGGTCTGCCTGGCCGCCTCGACCAGACCGGGGATGTCCAGCCAGGCCGACCGGACCGGCGTGGGAAAACGGCCGGACTGGGAGCAGAAGTGGCAGTCCTCCGGGCAGCCGCCGGTCTTCACGCTGACGATGCCCTCGACCTCGACCTCCGGACCACACCAGCGCTGGCGCACCTCGTGCGCCAGGGCGAGCAGTTCGGGCACGCGGTCGTCCGGCAGTTCCAGCACCCGCAGCACCTGGTCCCGCGCCAGCCCGACGCCTCGGCCCAGCACCTGGTCCCTGGCCTCGGCGAGCACGTCGGTGGCGACGTCGGTGCTGTTGCTGGTCACGGACACCCTCCTGGCACGGTCGATGGATCGTCACTCTCTCATGCCGTGTGAACGGCCGTGAACACGTCGGAATCGAAGTCGCCGTCCAGCCACGGGGACAGCGAACCCCGCGCCACGTCCAGGAACTCCGCGGGCGACCGGCTCGCCACGCCGTCCGGCAGCACGCCGAGCAGCGGCGCCCCGGCCGCCACGGGCAGGTCGACGAGATTGCTCCGCGCGGCGAGGTCGGGTTGTGCCGGCCACCGGCCGACGATCACGCCGATGCACTCGATTCCCCTGCGCAGCAAGGCTTCCGCGGTGAGCGCGGTGGCGTTGAGGGTGCCCAGGCCGGCGTGCGCGACGAGCAGCACGGGCGCGCCGAGCGCCCACGCCACGTCGGCCAGGGTGCCGCCGGCGGGGTCGAACCGGA
>DATEPR010000597.1:0-6493 GCA_035273045.1 Pseudonocardiaceae bacterium
CGTGGCGTCCTGCACCATCTCGCGCTGCTCCGGCGTCCCGCGCATCATCGTCATCAGCAGCTCGTAGCCCTGCCGCTGGTGGAACGACTCCTCCTTGCAGATGCGGATCATCGCCCGCGCGTACGGCCCGTAGGACGAGCGGCACAGCGGCACCTGGTTGCAGATCGCGGCGCCGTCGACGAACCAGCCGATCACGCCCATGTCCGCGAACGTCAGCGCCGGGTAGTTGAAGATCGACGAGTACTTCTGCCGGCCGGTGACCAGCCGTTCGGTCAGGTCGGCCCGGTCGGCGCCCAGCGTCTCGGCGGCCGAGTACAGGTACAGGCCGTGGCCGGCCTCGTCCTGCACCTTCGCCAGCAGGATCGCCTTGCGCCGTAGCGAGGGCGCCCGGGTGAGCCAGTTGCCCTCCGGCTGCATGCCGATGATCTCGGAGTGGGCGTGCTGGGCGATCTGCCGGATCATCGTGGCCCGGTAGGCGTCCGGCAACCAGTCCCTCGGCTCGATCCGCTGGTCGCGCTCGATGGTGCGCTCGAAGTGCTGTTCGAGGTCCGTCTCGGTGGTCGTCACCGCTGACCTCCTCCTGAATTACCGACCGAACGTTCAGGAAGTTATAGTACCGTCGTTCCCGGTCACGCGAAAGTGAGGGACGGTGTGGTCGATCCCGCACAGGCCATGTTCGACGCCGACTCCGCATCCCGGAAGTTGGGCATCGAGCTGCTGGAGGCGCGGGACGGGCGGGCCGTGGCGCGGATGAAGGTGACCGAATCCATGATCAACGGCCACGACATCGCCCACGGCGGCTACGTCTTCCTGCTCGCCGACACCACGTTCGCCTGCGCGTGCAACAGCTTCGGCCCGGTCACCGTCGCGTCCGGCGCCGAGATCACGTTCGTCGCCAGCGCCCGGCTCGGCGACGTGCTGGTGGCCACGGCACAGCAGCGCACCAGCTACGGGCGCAACGGCATCTACGACGTGACCGTCCGCCGGGACGACACGGTCATCGCCGAGTTCCGCGGCCGCAGCCGGACCATCGGCCAGTAGTCCCCGCCGGTCAGTAGATTGTCGACAATCAGCGCCGATGACGGCCGGCGACAAGGCGCGGCCCAGCGGCCGAACTGCCAGGCGAGCAAGGCGGCGGACTGGTGGACGAAGTGATCCCCGGAGGATCGGGCGGTAGCCCTCGCCGATCAGTAGATTGTCGACAATCAGGCGATGATGGCCGCCTACACTCGCGGCGTGCTGCCAATCGCGATCATGGCCGGACCAGGCGCGGAACGGGCGGCCGAACTGCTGCGCGAGCAAGGCAATGGGCTGGTGGACGTCACGGTCACCGGGCGTCCCGGGGCCATCGGCACCGGTAGCGGGGCCGGCAGAGTCGCGAACGTCACGGTCACCGGGCAGCCCGGGGTCATCGGCATCGGCGGCGGGAACGGCGAAATCCCGGACGTCACGATCACCGGGCGGCCAAGCGCCCTCGGCATCGATAGCGGCGCCAGCGAGATCCCGGACGTCACGGTCACCGGCCGGCCAAGGGTCGCCGGGCTGGTCATCGGGGTCGGCGGCGGCGACGAGGACGCCGTGGACGTCGTGCTGGAGCCGTCGGCCGGCGCGGTGGCGCGGTTGTGGACGGAGCGGATCGGGCCGTTCGCCCGGCGGCTGGCCGGGCTGGAGCGGGCCGGCAGTGCGCCCGCCGCCCTGCTGCCGCACGATCCCGCCCTGCTCACCGCGGCCCGCAGGCTGCTGCGCCGGATCGGCGACGGGCTGGACGACGAGGGGCTGGACGACGGGTCGTGGACGTACGACCACATCGGTTCCACGGCGGTGCCCGGAATCCGAGCGAAACGGTTCGTCGACCTGCAACTGGGCGTCGACCCGCTGCCGGAGGCCGGCTCGGCGTTCGACCGCGTGCTGCTGGACGCCGGCTACCAGCCGGCCACCGGGGCGCGGCCGGACTCGCCCGGCGTGTACCGGGACCTGGAGCGGGAACCCGGCCTGGCCCCGGCCGACGCCTATCGCAAGCGGCTCTACTTCCGGCCCGATCCCGGGCTGCCGTCGATTCTGCACGTGCGGCCGCTCGGCGGGCCGTGGTGGTCGTACACGGTGCTGTTCCGGGACTGGCTGCGGGTCGATCCGGACGCCAGGACCGCCTACGAGGCGATGAAGCTCGACGCGGCGGCCGCGCACGCGGACGACGCCGACTACGACGACTACACCCGGGCCAAGACGGCGTTCTTCGACCGTGCCCAGGCCGAGTTCGAGCGGCTGGGCCGGACGTCGCCGTACCGCGTGCGCCGCTGACTTGTCGGTGCGCGGCGCGACCATCATGTCGTGACCGGTGAGGGCCCGATCCTGCATGCCGACCTGGATGCGTTCTACGCATCCGTCGAGCAGCGGGACGACCCACGGCTGCGCGGCCGGCCGGTGATCGTCGGCGGCGGTGTGGTGCTGGCGGCCAGTTACGAGGCCCGGCGGTACGGGGTGCGCACGGCGATGTCCGGCGGGCAGGCGTTGCGGCTGTGCCCGAACGCGATCGTGGTGCAGCCCAGGATGTCGGCGTACTCGACGGCCAGCAAGGCGGTGTTCGCCGTGTTCGAGGACACCACGCCGCTGGTCGAGGGCCTGTCCATCGACGAGGCGTTCCTCGACGTCGGCGGGCTGGCCAGGATCGCCGGCACGCCCAGCCAGATCGCGGCGCGGCTGCGCGCCGAGGTGGCGGCGAAGGTAGGGCTGCCGATCACGGTGGGCGTGGCGCGGACCAAGTTCCTGGCGAAGGTGGCCAGCGGCGTGGCGAAACCGGACGGCCTGCTCGTCGTGCCGCACGGCGGCGAACTGGAGTTCCTGCACCCGTTGCCGGTGCGGCGGTTGTGGGGCGTCGGCACGGTCACCGCGGCGAAACTGCACGAACGCGGCATCACCACGGTTGGGCAGGTCGCCGCGATGGGCGAGGCGGCGCTGGTGTCGATGCTCGGCAAGGCCGCCGGACGGCACCTGCACGCGCTGGCGCACAACGTCGATCCCCGGCCGGTGCGGGTCGGCGTGCGGCGGCGGTCCATCGGCGCGCAGCGGGCGCTGGGCCGCCGGCCGAGATCGGCGGAGGAACTGGAAGCCATTCTCGCCGGACTGATCGACCGGGTGACGCGACGGCTGCGCGGGGCCGGGCGGGTCTGCCGGACGGTCACCCTGCGGATGCGGTTCGCCGACTACGCGAGGGCGACCCGATCGCACACGATCGGCCAGGCCACGGCCCACACGCCGACTATTCTGGCGACGGGTCTGAACCTCCTGGCCGCGGCCCGGCCGATGATCGAGTCGGACGGGTTGACCCTGATCGGCGTTGCATTGTCCAATTTGGACAATGCTGACTCCGTTCAGCTCGTCCTGCCGTTCGACGGCGTGGACATGTCGGCGCTGGACAGCACACTGGACTCGGTCCGCGACCGGTTCGGCTCGGCGGCGATCACCCGTGCCGCACTGCTGAAACATGGTGAGGGGCTCACCGTGCCACTGCTCCCCGACTGATAGGAACCTCGGTGATCAACGACGAAACCGCGGCCGCACCCACCGACCCGTTCGCCGATCTGGAGGTGTTCGCCGGCCTGCCCAGGGTCGGCGGGCACTGGCTGTCCAGGGACGGCAGACGGGTCGTGGTCGGCATGGCCACCCGGGACACCAAGCAGGACCGCTACGTCACCGGCCTGTGGGAGGTCGATCCGGAGGGCCGGCGGCCCGCGCGGCGGCTGACCCGCAGCGCCCAGGGCGAGTCCGACGTCGCGTTCACGCCGTCCGGCGACCTGCTGTTCGTGTCGACGCGGCCCGATCCGGCGGGCGACGAGGACGACGTCGCCGCGCTGTGGCTGCAACCGGCCGGTGGCGGCGACGCCAGGGTGGTGTTCGCCCCGCCCGGCGGCGTGCGCGGTGTCAAGGTGAGCGAGAGCGGGACCGTGGTGGTGGGCGTGCCGGTGCTGCCGTCCGCCGCCGACCTGGACGCGGACCGGGAACTGCGCGGCCGGCGCAAGGACGCCAAGGTGTCGGTGATCCTGCACGAGGAGTTCCCGGTGCGGTACTGGAACCACGACCTGGGTCCGGAACGCACCCGGCTGTTCGCCGGCACGATCGGCGACGACCTGGCCGACGACGCCGAACTGGACATGGTCGATCTCACCGGGCACGTCGGGGCCGCGCTGGACGACGAGTGCGTCTGGGACGTCACGCCGGACGGCGGCACCGTCGTGGTCACGTGGTCGACGCCGGAACAGGTGGCCGGCCGGATCACCGTGGTCGCCATCGACGTGGCCACCAGGCAGCGACGGGTGCTGGCCGACGATCCGGCCCACGAGTTCTACGCGCCCCGCGTGTCCCCCGACGGCCGGCGGGTGGCCATGGTCGCCGAGCGCAGGCCCACCCCGGAGGAGCCCAACGACCGCTGGCTCGCCGTCGTGGACGTCACCGGCGGCGACGTCACGCCGGTCGCGCGGGACTGGGACCGCTGGCCGGCCACGCCGGTCTGGACACCGGACGGCACCGCGCTGGTCGTGTCCGCCGACGACAACGGCCGCTCACCCGCGTGGCGGGTGGACGTCGCGACCGGCGCGGTCACCCGCCTCACCCCGGACGACGCCGCCTACACCGACCTGGCGGTCAACCCGGACGGCCGCTGGCTGCACGCCTGCCGGACGGCGACCGACAGCCCGCCCGCGCCGGTGCGGATCGCGTTGGACGGGTCCGGCACGATCGAACCGCTGCCCGGGCCGGCCGCACCCATCGACCTGCCCGGCGTGCTGACCGAGGTCACCACCACCGGAGCGGACGGCACCCGGGTGCGCGGCTGGCTCGCCGTGCCGCACGGCGCCGGCAGGGACAATCCGGCGCCGCTGCTGCTGAAGATCCACGGCGGGCCGACCATGTCGGCCAACAAGTGGGCGTGGCGGTCCAACCCGTGGGTGTTCGTGTCCCGCGGCTACGCGGTGCTGATGCCGGATCCCGCGCTGTCCAGCGGATATGGTCAGGACTTCATCCGGCGCGGCTGGGGTGACTGGGGCGGTGCGCCGTACACCGACCTGATGCGGATCACCGACGCCACACTGGAACGCGACGACGTCGACGCCACCCGCACCGGTGCGATGGGCGCCTCGTTCGGCGGCTACATGGCGAACTGGATCGCCGGTCACACCGACCGCTTCGCCGCGATCGTCACGCACGCCTCGGTGTGGGACCTCAACCAGTCCACGGAGGTCAGCGACGGGCCGCACTACTTCCGCCAGGAGATGACCTACGAGACCGCGGAGGCCATGTCGCCGCACCACTTCGCGGACGCCATCAGCACGCCGATGCTGGTCACCCACGGCGACAAGGACTACCGGGTGCCGATCGGCGAGGCGCTGAAACTGTGGTGGGACCTGTCGTCCCGGACCAAGTCCGGCAACGGGTCCAGCCCGCACAAGTTCCTCTACTACCCCACCGAGAACCACTTCGTGACGTCGCCCAACCACAACCTGATCTGGCACGCCGCGGTGCTCGCGTTCCTCGACCACCACGTGCGCGGCCTGGAGTGGCAGCGGCCGGACCTGCTCGGCTGACCGGGGTCCGGATTCGCACGTAAGCTGCGGTTGTGCGGACGCGACCGACGCTGACGTGGGAACCGACCGGCGACCCGCCGCCGCGCACCACGAGCCTCGCCGAGGTGGCCGACGTGGTGGCACGGCGGCGGGTCGTCGTGCTGTCCGGCGCCGGCCTGTCCACCGAGTCCGGCATCCCCGACTACCGGGGCGAGCAGGGCAGCCTGCGCCGCCACACCCCCATGACGTACCAGGAGTTCGTGGCCAGCGAGACGGGCCGGCGGCGGTACTGGGCGCGCAGCCACATCGGCTGGCGCACCATCGCCCGCGCGCTGCCCAACGCCGGCCACCACGCGGTCGCCGCGCTGCGGGCCAGCGGCCACCTGTCCGGTGTCATCACGCAGAACGTGGACGGCCTGCACCAGGCCGCCGGCACGCCGGACGTGGTGGAACTGCACGGCAGCCTGGACCGGGTGATCTGCGTCGGCTGCCGGCGCACCAGCTCCCGCGCCGAACTGGACCGGCGGCTGCGGTCGGCCAACCCCGGCTTCGACGGCACCGCCACCCGGATCAACCCGGACGGCGACGTCGAACTGGCCGAGGACGTGGTGCGCGAGTTCCGGCTGGTCGGCTGCGCCGACTGCGGCGGCGGCACGCTCAAGCCGGACGTGGTGTTCTTCGGCGAGAACGTGCCCGCCGAGCGGGTGCGGCGGTGCTACGACCTGGTGGACGACGCGAGCGCGCTGCTCGTCCTCGGCTCGTCCCTGACGGTCATGTCCGGCCTGCGGTTCGTCCGGCACGCCGCGCGCACCGGCAAACCGGTGCTCATCATCAACCAGGGCCGCACCCGCGGCGACGCGCACGCCGACGTCATCGTCGACCTGCCGCTGGGCCGGGCACTCACCGACCTGGCGGCTCACCTGGCCCGGGCCGGCAAC
>DATEPR010000598.1:0-9236 GCA_035273045.1 Pseudonocardiaceae bacterium
CGGTCGCCGACCGACGCCGGCGCCGCCAGTGGCTGGCCGCGTCGGCCGGGGTGCTCGCCGCGCACGGCGCGGCCATCGCGGTGAAGCGGGTGGTCCGCCGGCACAGGCCGGACGATCCCGAGGTACAGGTCTTGGTGGGCACGCCGAGCCAGCTCAGCTTCCCGTCGTCGCACGCCGCGTCCACCACGGCCGCCGGCGTGCTCTACGGCGGAATCACCGGCCTGCCTGTAGCGGCGTCGGTCGTGCCGCCGATGCTGGTGTCAAGGATGGTGCTGGGTGTGCACTATCCGACGGACGTGGTCGCCGGCTCGGTGCTGGGTGCCGCGGTCGGCGGGGTGGTGCTGCGATGGTTGCGCAGGGAGCGGAGAGTGAGATGACGGAGGTCAAGCCGGTTCCGGCCACCCGGAGTGAGCGCACCGTGCCCAGCATGGTCGCCGGGCTGGTGCGGACCGCGCGACCCCGTCAGTGGGTGAAGAACGTCCTGGTGCTGGCCGCGCCGTTCGGCGCGGAGCGGATCACCGACGGCCCCGTCCTGCTCGCCGCCCTGGTCGCGTTCGTGGCGTTCTGCCTGGCGGCGTCGGCCATCTACCTGATCAACGACGCCAAGGACGTCGAGGCCGACCGGGCACATCCGACCAAGCGCAACCGGCCGATCGCCGCCGGGGTGGTGCCGGTCCCGCTGGCCCTGACCGTCGGCGCGGTGCTGCTGCTGGCCGCGCTGGGCGTGGCGCTCACCCAGAACTGGCGGCTGCTGGTGGTCGTCGCCATCTACGAGGCGGTGCAACTGGGGTACTGCTTCGGCCTGAAGCACGAACCGGTCATCGACCTGTGCATCGTGGCGTCCGGCTTCCTGTTGCGCGCCATCGCCGGCGGTGTCGCCGCCGAAGTGCACATGTCCCAGTGGTTCCTGCTGGCCACCGCGTTCGGCTCGCTGTTCATGGTGTCCGGCAAGCGGTACGCGGAGATCCGGCTGTACGAGGAGACGGGCGCGGAGATCCGCTCGTCGCTGCGCAAGTACTCGTCCAGCTACCTGCGGTTCGTGTGGGCCACGTCGGTGGCGATCGTCATCACGATGTACGGCCTGTGGGCGTTCGACCTGCACCAGCTGTCCCGGTCGGTGTGGTCCGAGGTGTCGATCGTGCCGTTCGTGATCGCGCTGCTGCGGTACGCGGTCGACGTGGACGGTGGCAAGGCGGGCGAGCCGGAGGACATCGTCCTGCACGACCGGGTGTTGCAGGTTCTCGGTGTCGGTTGGGTACTCACCCTCGTGTTGGCGTTCTACGCGTGACGAGGCCCGACCACACGATGGGGTGAGACATCGCCCGTGGCACCACACGTCCTACACGTCGTCGGTATCAGTCTGTTCCCATGCGCACGGTGACGGCCGACCGCGTCGGACCGGCCACCACGATCACCGGACCGACCGGCACCCGGCCGGTCTGGTTCCTGCCCGCGCTGGCCGGGCTGGTCGCGCTCGCGGTCTTCTGGTTCGCCCGCGGCACCCTCATCGACGACGCCTACATCACCCTGGACTACGCCCGGAACCTGGCGTTCCACCTGCACTGGGGCCTGATCCCGGAGCAGACCGCGAACACCGCGACGTCCCCGCTGAACGTGCTGGTGCTCGGCCTGGTCACCGCGATCGTCCGGCAGCCGGTGGTGGCGCTGGGCGTGGTGTACGTGCTGTCCACCGTCGCCGTGGAGTGGGGCGTGCGCCGGGCCGGGAGCACCGCCGGCCTGCCCGCGTGGACCGGCCTGGTGGCGGCCTGCCTGGTCACGGTGGACCCGCTGCTGGTGGCGTCCATCGGGATGGAGGTGGCCCTGGGCGCCGGCCTGATCGCGCTGCTGGTCGCCGCGTCGGTGACCGGCCGGCCGGTGTGGTTCGGCGTGTTCGCCGGCCTGCTCGTGCTGACCAGGGCCGACCTGCTGATCGTCGTGCTCGTGGTGTTCTTCGTCCGGGCCGGCTGGTGGCGCGGGTGGTGGCGCGGCCTGCTGGCCGGGGTCGCGGTCGTGCTGCCCTGGTTCGTGTGGAGCTGGGTGGTCCTGGGTTCGGCCGTGCCGGACACGCTGATCATCAAGACCAGGCAGCGCTCGTGGGGGCCGTGGAGCTTCGGCAACGGCCCGGTGCTCTACCACGGCATGTACCCGGCGGCGACCGTGCTGTCGTTCGTGCCGGCGACGCTGGGCGTGCTGGCCGCGCTGGTCTGGCTGGTGGTGCGGGTGGCGTACCCGGCCGGCCGGGCCAGGAGCCTGGACCGGTTCGCCGCGCTGCCGCTGGCCGGTGGCCTGCACTATCTCGCCTACGCCGAGTTCGGCATCGCGCCCTACCACTGGTACTACGGCACGTCGATCGCCTGCCTGGCGCTGTTCCTGGCCGCCGCCGTGGGCGCCGCGTGGGCACCGGCGACCGCGGGCGTGCTGCCCCGCTGGTCCGGTTACGCCGCCGTGACCGTGGCCGCCGCCCTGCTGGTCGTGTCCGCGGTGAACGACTCGGCGGCGGTGCGCGGCGGCTACGCGCCACTCACCACCAACTGGGCGTCCGCCGCCCAGTACCAGCGGGTGGGCACCGACGTGGGCCGGCTGGCCGGCGAGCGGACCGTGCGCAGCTCCGGTGAGATCGGCGAGGTCGCCTACTACTGCCGCTGCGCCATGATCGACCCGTTCTCCGACCGGGGCCGGGTGATCGCCATGATCCGCGCGGTCGAGCGGCACGCCGGCCCGGTCAGGCAGGCCCTGCTGCGCGGCAACTTCCGCTTCCTGGACACCCGGCAGCGGCCGACGTCGACCGCGCTGGTGCTGGAGTACGTCAGCCGGCCACCGGGTGACGCGCTGGCGTCCTGGGCGGTCAGCTCACCGTGGCGGTTCGACGGCGACACCCGCTACCTGGCCCTGGTGCCGCTGCACGCCCGCTAGACCGGCAGCCGGCGGAACACCGGCCGGGGCAGGTGCCGCAGCACCGACATCACCCAGCGCATCGGGCCAGGCGCCCACGCCTGCTCCTGCCGGGCGCGCACGGCCCGCACGACCACGTCGGCCACCTGGGCCGGCGTCTGGGCCAGCGGCGCCGCCCGCATTCCCTCGGTCATCCGGGTGTGCACGAATCCCGGCCGGATCACCGTGACGGTGACGCCGTCCGGGCGCAGCGCCTCGGTCAGGCCCGTGTAGAAGGCGTCCAGGCCGGCCTTGGTCGACCCGTACACGAAGTTCGACCGCCTCGGCCGTTCCGCGGCCGCCGAGGACAGCGCCACCAGTGAGCCGTGGCCCTGCCGGCGCAGCCGCTGCGCCAGCGCCACGCCGACCGTCACCGCGCCCACGTAGTTGACCTCGACCTGCTCCCTGGCCGCCGCCAGGTCGGTCCACGCGGCCTCCTGGTCGCCCAGCACGCCGAACGCGACCAGCGTCACGTCCACGTCGCCGTCGGCGAACGCCTTCTCCACCACCTCGGCGTGGGTCTCCGGCCGGCGGGCGTCGAACGGCAGCACGGACACGGTGTTGCCGCCGTCGCGCAGCCGCTTGGCGGCCGCGTCCAGCCGGTCACCGGGCCGGCCGGCCAGGATCACCCGCAGCGGCCGGGACCGGGCGAACGTCTCGGCCACGGCCAGGCCGATCTCGGAGGTGCCGCCGAGCAGCAGCAGGGACTGGGGATTGCCAACGGCGTCGATCACAGGGCCAGCCTTCGGGACATGTCGGAGGAGAAGATCCCGGCCGGGTCGACCGAGGCGCGGACCTTGCGCCACTCGTCGATCCTCGGGTACATCCGGTGCAGCGTGTCGGCGGTGGTGCGCGACTCCTTCGCCAGGTACAGCCGGCCGCCGGCGTCCAGCACCAGCGCGTCCAACCGGTCGCACAGCTCGTTCAGGCCGGACCGCACCGGGAAGTCGCAGCACAGCGTCCAGCCGGGCGCCGGGAACGACAGCGGGGCGCGGTTGCCGGCGCCGAACCGCTTGAGCACGTTCAGCGCGGACACGTGGCCGGAGTGCGCGATGGTGCGCACCGCCTCGCGCAGCGCGTCCTCGGCGCCGAACGGCACCACGAACTGGTACTGCAGGAAACCGCGCGGCCCGTACAGCCGGTTCCAGTTGCCCGCGATGTCCAGCGGGTGCAGGAACTGGGTGATGTTCTGCACGACGCCCTGCCTGGTCGGCGACTTCCGGTACCAGAGCTCGGAGAACGCCCGCGCGGTGAACCGGTTGAGCAGGCCGGACGGGAACACGTCCGGGACGGTGAGCAACTGGGGCGCGTCGAACTTCAGCGGGTCCGGGCGCAGCCGTTCCGGCAGTTCGCCGACCAGCGCGTGGTTCGCCCGGGTCAGGACGCCCCGGCCCAGGTGCCGGCCGGTGGTCACCGCGTCGAACCAGGAGACCGACTCGACGTAGTCGTCGTCGTTGGTCGACTGCCTGGCCATCAGGTCGTCCAGGGTGGGCAGTTGCTCGACGTCCACCACGAAGTACGCCGTCTCCACGCGGTTGACGTGCAGCGTGGCGCCCAGCACCACGCCGGTCAGGCCCATCCCGCCGACGGTGGCCCAGAACAGGTCGGCGTCCGGACCGTCCGGGGTGAGCGTGCGGATGCCGCCGTCCGCGCAGGCCAGGTCCAGGGACAGCACGTGGTTGCCGAAGCTGCCCTCGACGTGGTGGGCCTTGCCGTGGATGTCCGACCCGATCGCGCCGCCGACGGTGACCTGCCGGGTGCCGGGCAGCACCGGCAGCCACAGGCCGTGCGGCAGCAGCGCGCGCATCAACGTGTCCAGGCTCACGCCCGCGTCCACGGCGACCGTGCCCGCCTCGGTATCGATCGAGTGAATCCGGTCCAGGCCGGTCATGTCGATGACGACCCCGCCGGAGTTCTGCGCCGGATCACCGTACGAGCGGCCGAGTCCCCTGGCCAGCACCCCCCGCGTACCGGCGGATTCGATGGCGCGCACCACGTCGCCGCGGTCGGCGGGCGTCACCACGGTCGCCGCGGACGGCGACGTGCGGCCCCACCCGGTCAGCAGCCTGTGCTGCTCGCGTTCGCGCTCCACCGGATCGAGGGTATCGGTGCCCGTACGCGCGCCCGATAACGGGCACTCCTACAATTCCGATGAAAATCATGAGCCAGTGCGGACAGTTGGGTACCCGTGCGTCGGGTCACGCGAAAGGTTGGCGGATGGCATCCGTGCAAGTTGCTCCGGCGCGCCGAGGGGTGGTCGACCAGGCGATCCGGTTCGTGCTGTTCGGTGTGCTGTCCGCCGGTGTCGATTTCGGTGTGTACCAACTGTTCCTGCATGTCGGCACGTGGGCCGACGTGGCCAAGGCCATCAGCTTCGTCTGCGGCACCATCACCGCGTACGCGCTCAACCGCCGCTGGACCTTCGGCTCCGCGGGCGGTGCCGCGCCCGCGACGCGCTTCGCCCTGCTGTACACGGTCACGTTCTTCGTCAACGTCGGCGTCAACGCCGCCGGCCTGCGGTTGCTCGCGCCCTACGGCTGGCACGTGCCGGTCGCCTGGGTGATCGCCCAGGGCACCGCGACGGTCATCAACTTCGTCATGTTGCGTACCGTGGTCTTCCGGGACCCGAGATCGACATCGGTGGAGGACTGACAGCTGATGGCCGGCACCCATCCCGTGCGGGACGAACGGCAGGGTGACCTGGGGAACGAGCCGGCCCAGCTGCCCGACGGGGCACACCCCAGGCCGGCCGAGCAACTGCTCGCCGCCCGCGGCCTGTTCGCCGGCCCGGTCGCCCAGCTGCCGCTGGACCTCTACGCCAAGGTGGAACGCGGTGCGGCCGACCGGCAGCGGCACGCCGTGGTGCTGCGGCCCTACGCTCGGGTGTCCACCAACACCTACTTCGGCCGGTTCCCGGCCAGCTACTGGCAGCGGTGGACCACCGTCACCGAGGTGCAGGTGGAACTCGACTGCACCGGCACCGGCGACGTCACCGTGCACGCCTCGGACTCGGTCGGCGCCGCCAGGGTCGTCGCGTCCGAGCACGTCTCCGGCACCACGGCCCGCACGGTGCGGATGGTCGCGCCGGTGGACAAGTTCCTGGACGGCGGCGCGCTCTGGCTGGAGATCAACTCCGGCGCCACCGACCTGCGGGTCGAGCGGGTGCGGTGGACCGTCTCGTCGCCGGACCGGATCACGCCCACCAGCATGGTGATCTGCACCCACAACCGCGTCGACGACTGCCTGGCCACCCTGGCCGCGCTGGCCGCCGACCCGGACTCGCTCGGCCTGGTCAGCACGCTGTACGTGGTCGACCAGGGCACCGACCCGCTGGAGTCGCGGCCCCGGTTCGCCGACGTGTCCGCCGCGCTGCGCGGCAAGCTCGCCTACCTGCGCCAGCCCAACCTGGGCGGCTCCGGCGGCTTCACCCGGGGTCTCTACGAGTCGACGGCCGCCGGCCGCGGCCCGGTCGACGTGATGTTCATGGACGACGACGTGCTGTGCGAACCGGAGGTGGCCATCCGGCTGGCCGCGTTCGCCAACCGCCTGGCCGAACCGGCCATCGTCGGCGCCCAGATGCTGAACCTGTTGCACCCCAGCCAGTTGCTGGCCCCCGCCGAGCACGCCGACCTGGCCAGGATGCTGCCCGGCCAGATGGTGCGCAACGCGCGGCTGAACGTGGACCTGTTGACGCCCAAGAAGGACGGCACGCCCGCGCTGGACGACAAGCGCCTGGACGCCGGCTACAACGGCTGGTGGTGCTGCCTGATCCCGTCGGCGCTGGTCGAGGCCGTCGGCTACCCGCTGCCGTTCTTCTTCCAGTGGGACGACGTGGAGTACGGCTACCGCGCCCGCAGGCGCGGCTACGCCACGGTGACGCTGCCCGGCGCCGGCCTGTGGCACGCCGACTTCCACTGGAAGGACTGGGACGAGTGGCACCGGTACTTCAACATGCGCAACGGCATGATCACCGCCGCGCTGCACCACTCGTTCGAACCGAGACGGGTCGCCGGCGTGCTCGGCGCCAACCTGGTGCAGTACCTGGTCGGCATGCAGTACGGCCTGGCCGCCACCCTGATCAAGGCCATCGAGGACTTCCTGCGCGGCCCTGACGTGCTCGCCGACGGCGGAGTGGCCGCGGTCGGGGAGATCCGCGCGTTGCGCGCCCAGTACCCGGAGACGATCCGCCACCCGGCCACCGAGGTGCCCGGCCTGCGGCCCGGCCAGCTGTCCGAGGTGCCGGCCGGCCCGCCGCCGTCCATCGAAAGCCTGGTCCTGCTCAAGCGGGTGATGTACCAGTTGCTGGGCCGGGGTCCGCGCCACGTCGGCACGGTCCGGGCCGGTGACGCCCGCTGGTGGCACGTGTCGCTGTTCGAGACCGCCGTGGTCACCGACATGTCCCAGGAGGGCGTGCGCGTCCGCCGCCGGGACCGGGCCACCGCGCTGCGCCTGGCCCGGCAGGGCCTGTCCGTGCTGACCCGCCTGCTCCGCGAGGGCGCGGCGGTCCGCGACCGGTACCGCGCGGCCGCGGACGGACTCGGCAGTCGTGAGGCGTGGACCCGCCTGTACGGTCAAGCCCAGCAATGACCCCGATCGCGCGACGTGACCGAGCGGACGCGCTGGAGGATGGATCTTCCGATGGCGAGCAGCACGGCTGAGCAGACGAAGGCCAGTGGCATCCGTACCCCGAAGCCGGAGGCCGACGACACCGCGGCACCGGCCGGGCCCATCGGGGCCCTGCTGCAACGGATCATCTCGCCGCGCACCGGCGACCCGCTGGACGTCCGCTCGCTGTACCTGGACGAGGCGAAGTCCAACCGCCAGCGGGCCAGGGCGATGGGCCGCACCGGACTGGAGATCCCGGCCGACTCCGAGGTGTCGTTCGCGACCTACTTCAACGCCTTCCCGGCCAGCTACTGGCGCCGCTGGACCACGCTGGACGTGGTCCAGTTGCGCCTGCGGGTGGACCACCCGTGCCGCGTGGACATCTACCGCTCGAAGGCCGACGGCACCCAGATCCACGTGCGCGGCAACGTCGTCGAGGCCGACCAGGTGGTCGCGTTCGACCTGGACCTGACCCCGTTCGAGGACGGCGGCTGGTACTGGTTCGACGTCACCACCGACCACGACAGCGTGCTGCTCACCGACAGCGGCTGGTACGCCACCCGGCCGGCGCCGGGCCGCGCGTCGGTGGCCATCGCCATCACCACGTTCAACCGGCCGGACGACTGCGTGAACGCGCTGGCCACCATCGCCGAGGACCCACTGGTGCTGGAGGCCGTCACCGCCGTGACCGTGGCCGACCAGGGCACCAGGAAAGTCAGGGACGCCAAGGGATTCACCGAAGCGGCCGAGGCGCTGGGCGGCCGGCTGCTGCTGGTCGACCAGGGCAACATGGGCGGTTCCGGCGGGTTCGCCAGGGGCATGTACGAGGCCCTGACGCGAACCGACTGCGAGCAGGTCATGGTGATGGACGACGACATCGTGATCGAACCGGACTCGCTCCTGCGGGCGCTGGCGTTCTCCCGGTTCGCCGAGCACCCGATGCTGGTCGGCGGCCAGATGCTCAACCTCCAGGCCCGTTCCCACCTGCACTCCATGGGCGAGGTGGTGGACCGCAACATCTTCATGTGGCGGGCGGCCCCGAACGTCAAGTACGACCACGACTTCGCCGAGTACCCGTTGCGCGACGAGGACTCCGAGGACCTGCACCGGCGCATCGACGTGGACTACAACGGCTGGTGGATGTGCCTGATCCCGCGGTCGATCGTGGAGAAGCTGGGCCTGCCGCTGCCGCTGTTCATCAAGTGGGACGACGCCGAGTACGGCCTGCGCGCCGGCGCCGCCGGCCACCCCACGACCAGCCTCCCCGGCGTGGCCATCTGGCACATGCCGTGGTCGGAGAAGGACGACGCGACCGACTGGCAGGCGTACTTCCACCTGCGCAACCGGCTCGTGGTGGCCGCGATGTACCGGGACCGGACGGACCTGACCGGGCTGCTCAAGCACAGCCTGAAGAGCGCGTTCAAGCACCTGCTGTCCCTGGAGTACTCCACGGTGGCCGTGCAGGAACGGGCCATCCAGGACTTCCTGGCCGGCCCGGACCGGCTGTTCGAGCTGCTGCCGTCGGCGCTGCCCGAGGTGAACAGGCAGCGGGCCGAGTTCGACGACGGCCGGGTGCTGGAGTCGGCCCGGCAGTTCCCGCTGCCCACGATGGACGCGGTGCGGGCCGAGCGGTTCCTCAAGCCGCCGAAGAACCCGGTCACCAAGATGAAGACGCTGAGCCAGGGCCTGGTGCACAACCT
>DATEPR010000599.1:0-9383 GCA_035273045.1 Pseudonocardiaceae bacterium
TAGGCGTGCCGGGCGTCGCGCGGCGCCGCGGTGCCGGCGAAGTCCGGCACCCGGGACAGCCAGGCGTGCTCGGTGGCGTGCCAGGTGCGGTCCGGGTCGACCGGGTCGGGCAGCGGCCGGTCGCTGATCTCCAGCACCAGGTCGTGGCGGCCACCAGCGGCGACGGTCACCGTGAGGGCCAGCCGGCCAAACTCGTCGACGACCGCGTCGGCGGCGCCGGACCAGCGCACCCGCAGCCGGCCGGTCCGCGCGGTCCACCGGCCGTCGTCGCCGCGCCGCAACTCTCGCATCGCGTGCCGGCCGAACCCGTCCCTCGGGTCGAGCCGCACCCGCAGCGTGACTTCCCCGTCGACGGCCTCGATCCGCCGCAGCACCACCGTCCGATGTGGATCGCCGGGGAACGCCAGCGCCTCGCGGCACTCCACCACCAGGTCCGTGGTGACCCAGCGGTTGCGCCAGATCAGCGTGCCGGGCTCGTAGTAGCCGCCCCACACCGCGGTGTCCACCGGGCTGACCGAGTAGGCGCCGCGGCCGCCGGACAGCGTGGCGAAGACCGCGTCGTCCGCCCAACCGGGCACGCACAGCCAGACCAGGTCACCCCGGGGACCGCACAGCGCACCGCGTTCGCCGTCCGCGATCACGGCGTACTCGCGCAGCACGTGCGGCGGGAAGTCCCGCCAGTCCGGTGTGGTCACGACCCGACCAGCCGATCGGCCGCCCGCGCCGCGACCGCCATGATCGTCAGGGCAGGGTTGGCGCTGCCCTGCGTCGGCAGCACGCTCCCGTCGGTGATGAGCAGGTTGGGCACGGCGAAGGACCGGCAGTCGCGGTCGACGACGCCGTGCCGCGCGTCGGCGGCCATCCGGGCACCGCCGACCAGGTGCGCGAACCGCTGGAACGTGATGACCTCGTCCGCGCCGGCCGCGCCCAGGATGTCCTCCATCACCCGCTGCGCGGCCCGCACCAGCTGGCGGTCGTTGTCGCACTGGTTGTAGGAGAACCGGGCGACGGGCAGGCCGTGCTGGTCGGTCTCGGCGTCCAGGGTGACGCGGTTCTCCGGCAGTGGCAGGAACTCGCACAGCGCGCCGAGACACGCCCAGTGCACGTAGTCGCGCATGTACTCGCGCAGCGACGGACCCCAGTGGCCCTGGCCGGCGATGTGCTCCGCCCAGGTGATCGGCATCGGCGACACCGTCTGGACGGCGAACCCGCGCTGGTAGGGCGCCGCCGGGTCGGTCTCGTAGAACTCCTCCGTGGACACTTCCGGTGGCGGTGCCTTGTACATCCGCACCTCGGACTCGAACCGGCCCGCCGTCTGCGGCGCGCCCTGCACCATCAGGTAGCGGCCCACCAGGTCGTGGTCGTTGCACAGGCCGTCCGGGAACCGGCGGCTGGTGGAGTTGAGCAGCAGGCGGGGTGTCTCGATCGAGTAGCCGGCGACTATGACGTGCGCCGCCCGTTGCCGGTGGAGCACGCCGTCGCGGAAGTAGCGCACCCCGGTGGCCCGGCCGGTGCGCTCGTCGATCTCGACGTGGCTGACCATGCAGTCGGCCCGGATCTCCGCTCCGTGCGCCAGGGCGTCGGGCACGTGGGTGATGAGCGGGGACGCTTTCGCGTTCACCTTGCAGCCCTGGAGGCAGAATCCCCGGTAGATGCAGTGCGGGCGGTGCCCGAAGCGCCCGTTCGTGATCGCGACCGGGCCGACCTTGGTGGTGATGCCCAGCTTCTCCGCGCCACGCTGGAACACCTCGCCGTTGCCGCCGACCGGGTGCGGCGAGTGCGGGTACTCGTGCGGGTCGCCCCACGGCCACGGCTCGCCGGCCACCGGCAGTTCGGCCTCCAGGTCGCGGTAGTACGGCGCCAGGTCGGCGTAGTCCAGCGGCCAGTCCGCGCCCACGCCGTCGTTGGTGCGGGTGGCGAAGTCGCTGGGGTGGAAGCGGGGTGTGTAGCCGGCGTAGTGCACCATCGAGCCGCCGACACCGCGCCCGGAGTTGTTGGAGCCCAACGGAACCGGGTCGGTGCCGGCGATGACCCTCGGTTCGGTCCAGTACAGCTGGTGCGAGCCGGCCTCGTCGGACACCCAGTCCCGGTCGGGGTCCCAGAACGGGCCGGCGTCCAGTGCCGCGACCCGCCAGCCGGCGCGGGCCAGTCGTTGCAGCATCGTCGCCCCACCGGCTCCCGCGCCGACGATGACCGCGTCCAGTTCGTCGTCGTCGGCGAACCGGCGCATGTCCGCGCGCAGGCGGTGGTTGGTCCGCTCGTCGCCGGTGGGCAGCAGCCAGGCCGACTCGTTGCGGGACCGGACCGGATCACGCAACCGCGGCCTCACGGCGGGTCACCGACCGGATCGTGCCGTGCGTGGTCGACGACCTCCCACGGCTCGGTGCGGTCGACGCCGGCGTTCTTGTAGCCACGGGGATACGCCGGCCCGCCGAACCCGATCTCGTTCCACGCATAGGGATGCGCGTAGAACGCGGTGCAGGCGTACCGGGTCCACAGGCTCCAGACGCGGTCCGCGGGCAGTCCGTGCCACTGCCCGCTGCCGGTGTCCTGCACGGCCTGGATCAGCGCGGCGCGGTCGTCGTCGGCGAGTTCGGCGAAGCCGGTGCCGTGGGCGGCCACCGCGTCGGCGTCCAGGGCGGCCAGCGACTCCCGCCAGGCCTGGCCGTCCTCCGGCAGGTCGGCGTACCGCCAGCCGTCCGTGCTGCCCTCGGCCAGCCGGGTGTCGACCGCCTCCAGCACCGGCACCCGCGGTTCGGCCCGCTGGTCGAGCAGCAGGTCGAGCAGCGGCCGGGCGATCGCCACCTCGGCCGCGGTGAAGAACCGGATCGGTCCCGGCGGCCGGAGCCGTGCCAGCACCGTGCGGGCGGTCACCTCGTCCCAGTGCCGCGCCTGCTCCAGCACGTCGAAACCGGGGAACCGGACCTGCCGGTCGCCCGGCGTGGGGCCGTCATGGCGCATCAACGCTCCCTGCGCAGCAGCGAGGCGAGCAGGCCCATGCCGCCCACCATCGTCACCAGCAGCGGCGCCAGCAGCGGTGGCCCCATCTCCATGTTGTAGCGGGCGTTGTGCCAGCCGCCCGGCTTCTGGCTGATGCCGCGTGCGTGCAGGTAGGTGCCCTGTAGGCCGTTGGCGACGATGGCCAGCGACGCCACCGGCAGGGCGGTGTGCGCCATGCGTTCGCTGAAGAAGCCGGCGACACCCGCCGCCGCGCCGACCGGACCCATGGCCACCGGCAGCCACATCAGCCGGTTGCCGAAACTGGCCCGGTCGTGCTCGAAGTAGATCTCGGCGGCGGTGATCAGGGAACCCGCCGCCGTGAGCGCGGACAGACTGCGCTCGAACCGTCCTGTCCGGATATCGGACAACGCACGGGCGATACCCGCTGCCGGCTGCCGACGTCGCATGTCGGCGGCATACCCGGCTCTCCCGGCCGGGAAACCCACGTTTGGCGATACCGCGACGGGGAAGTCAGAGACGTCTGCAAGGACTCCTGATGCGGAGGCATTCCATGGCTGTCGCGTCCACGCCGGAACCCGGATCGATCATCACCTACCTCGACCCCAGATCGTCGAACGAGCACCCGTTCTCCCGGGCGATCACCTGCGCGGGGCCGATCCCCGATCCGCAGACCGAGGACACGTGGATCCCGGCGATGCGCGAACGCAAGGGCGCGGCGCCGATCACCACGCTCGTCGACCAGCACATGATCGTCGACGTCAAACCGCCGACCGAGGCCGACCGGAAGTTCGCCACCCACCCGGCGCCGCCGAACGACCCGATCGGGCTGCTGCGGGCCGCGCTGGACGCCACCCTCGGCGAGCTGACCGACCTGGACGCGCAGGCGCCGCAGAACTGGCACGAGTCCCGCCGGATGCTCACCGCGCTGCTGGACACCATCGCACCGGCCCGGCAGACACTGGTCGACCAGATCGAAGCCGACCCGCACAGCCCCGTGGCGCTGGTGCTGGGCTACCTGGACAACGCGATCGCCGCCCTGGACGCCGGCGACGTGATCGCCAGCCGGGCCGCCCTGCGCACCGCCCAGGTCGCGGTGGCCACGATCCTGCCCGGACAGCCGGACTGAAGGGGGCAACCAGTGGGCGACAGCCAGGTCGTTGTGGTGACGGGGGCCAGCGGTGGCGTCGGGCGCGCGGTGGCGCGGGCCTACGGAGCTCGTGGCGCGCGGGTCGCCCTGCTCGCCCGGGGCAGCGTCGGGCTGGCCGCCGCTGCGGAGGAGGTCGAGCAGTCCGGCGGTGTCGCCCTGCCGATCACCGTCGACGTCGCCGACTTCGCGGCCGTCAACGCGGCAGCGGACCGGGTCGAGGCCGAACTCGGACCCATGGACCTGTGGGTGAACGACGCGTTCACCTCGGTGTTCGCCCCGCTGACCAAGATCGCCCCGGAGGAGTACCGCCGGGTCACCGAGGTCACCTACCTGGGCTACGTGCACGGCACCATGGCCGCCCTCCGGCACATGATCCCCCGGGACCGCGGCACGGTCGTGCAGGTCGGCTCGGCGCTGGCCTACCGGGGACTTCCGTTGCAGAGCGCCTACTGCGGCGCCAAGCACGCGATCCAGGGGTTCAACGAGTCACTGCGGTGCGAACTGCTGCACGACGGCAGCGGCGTGCGTACGACGATGGTGCAACTGCCCGCGGTGAACACGCCCCAGTTCTCCTGGGTGCTGACCCGGCTGCCCCGCCACGCCCAGCCCGTGCCACCCATCTACCAGCCCGAGGTGGCGGCGAAGGCCATCCTGTACGCGGGGGACCACCCGAAGCGCCGCGAGTACTGGGTCGGCGGCAGCACGGTGCTGACGCTGGTCGCGAACGCCGTCGCGCCGGGCTTGGCGGAGCGCTACCTGGCCCGTACCGGTTACTCCTCGCAGCAGACCGACCAGCCCACGCCCGCCGACCAGCCGGCCAACCTGTGGCAGCCGGCGGACGGCCCGTCCGGCCAGGTCTACGGCGCCCACGGCGAGTTCGGCGACCGTTCCAAGCGGCACAGCCTGCAACTGTGGGCCAGCCAGCACCACGGCACCATCGCCGCGGGTGCGACCGCGCTGGTGGCCGGTGCGGCGGCCCTGCTGCGGCGCGCGTGCGGCTGACGGACTGACGGGGCCGTCCTCGCGGGCCTACGATGCCTGGGCGATGAGCTGGTCCGGTGACCTCGCGTCGCGGCGGATGTGCTGCCAGGGATCGGGCTTCTGGGCCAGGCGGCGGCGGATGTTGGGCAGGCGGTAGTGGTCCGGGGTGGCGTTGGCCAGTTCGTTCCAGTCGATCGGTGTGGCGACCGGTGCGCCGGGGCGGGCCCGCAGTGAGTACGGCGCCACCGCGGTCTGGGCGTAGCCGTTGCGGTTGGTGTCCAGGAAGATCCGGTCGCCGCGCTTGTTCTTGCGCTGCTCGGTGGTGAGCCGGTCCGGGTGCTCGGCGGCCAGGCGGTCGGCCAGCGCGCGCACGGCCGGCCGGACCGCGTCCTCCTCCGCCGAACCGTCCAGCGGCACGACGACGTGGTAGCCGCGGCCGCCGGTGGTCTGCACGTACGGCACCAGCCCGACGTCGGCGAACATCGCCCGGACGGCGGTCGCCGCGTGCCGCAGGTCGGCCGGCGACGCACCGTCCGGCGGGTCGAGGTCCACCACCAGCAGGTCCGGCCTGGTCGGCGCGGTCGCGGTGGCCAGCCATCGGTGCAGTTCGAGCCCGGCCAGGTTCGCCACGTACGCCAGGGTGGCTTCGTCCTGGCAGAGCAGATGCGGCACCGGCCGGTCGTCACCGCGTGCCGGCACTTCCACTGTCGTCACCCAGTCCGGCACGTGGCGGTCGGCGTGCTGCTGGACGAAACCGCTGGCGCCGATGCCGTCGGGGGAGCGGAACAGGTTCAGTGGCCGGTCGGCCAGGTGCGGCAGCAGGACATCGGCGACACCGCGGTAGTGGTCGATGACGTCCTGCTTGGTGATGCCCTCACCGGGATACATCACCTTGTCCGGATTGGACACCGTCACTTCACGGTCGTCGATCTCGATGGTGGTGTGCGACAAGGTCGCCTCCTTCACCGCCGCACGGCAGGGTCAGCCGGCGCCGCGGGCCATCGTCGTCAGCACGGCCGCCATGTCCTGCTCGCCGTGCCCGTCCTGGTCGGCCCTGGTGAACAGGGCATGGGCCGCCGCCATCAGCGCGTCGTCGGTGCCGGCCTCGGCCATGGCCGCCCGGATCAGCTCGGCGTCCTTGACGGCGCCGCGGACCGGGAACGCGGCCGCGAAGTCCCGTGCCAGCATGGCCTTGCCCTTCAGCTGGGCGTAGGCGACGTCCAGCGGTCCACCGGAGATCACGTCGAGGAACAGCCCAGGGTCCAGCCCGAGGTCGGCGGCCAGGCCGATGCTCTGCGCGGTGCCCACGGTCACCGTGAGCACCCAGGCGTTGGCGACCAGCTTGAGCCGGTGGCCGTCACCGGGCCGTTCGCCGACCCACACCGTGCGGGAGCCGATGGCGTCGAACACCGGGGTGACGGCGTCCCGCACCGCGGGCGGGCCACCGGCGAGTACGACGAGCGCCCCGTCCTCGGCCGGCTGGCGGGTGCCGAGCACCGGCGCGTCGACGAACGGCACACCGTGCTTCTCCGCCAGGGCCGCGAGCTGTTCGGTGCCGTCCAGGCCGACGGTGCTGGTCTGCACCCAGACCGCGTCCCGCATCGACGGCAACGCCCGCGACATCACCTCGGTCACGGCGGTCACGTCGAACAGCATCGTGACGACCACGTCGGCGCCGCCCACCGCGCTGTCCGGGTCCGGGGCGACGGTCACGCCGGCGTCGCGCAGCGGTCGAGCCCGCTCCTCGCTGCGGTTCCACGCGGTCACCCGGTGTCCGGCGCGGGCCAGGCTGCAAGCCATGCCCGCGCCCATGATGCCGGTGCCCAGCACGGTCACGTTCGTCATGTCGGCGGGCTACCCGAGGCGAGGGGGTTGAAACGCCGCGTCATGGGTATGGCTCCAGACATGCCGACCTTCGGATACTTCCTGTCCTGCGAGGAGTTCGGACCGGTCGAACTGGTCCGGCAGGCGAAGCTCGCCGAGCAGGCCGGATTCACCCGGCTGTGGATCTCCGACCACTTCCATCCGTGGAACGACGAGCAGGGGCAGAGCCCGTTCGTGTGGTCGGTGATCGGCGCGCTGTCCGAGGTGACGCGCCTGCCGATCACCACGGCCGTGACGTGCCCGACCGTGCGGTTGCACCCGGCGGTGATCGCGCAGGCGTCGGCGACCGCGTCCGCGCAGACCGGTGGCGGGTTCACCCTCGGTGTGGGCACCGGGGAGGCGTTGAACGAGCACATCTTCGGCGATGCGTGGCCGTCCGCGCCGACCCGCAGGGCCATGCTGGAGGAGGCCGTCGAGATCATCCGGGCGCTGCACCGCGGCACCCAGGTCGACTACCGGGGCGAGTACTACTCGATCAGTGACGCCCGGATCTACACGCTGCCGCCGGGCGACGAGCCGGTGCCCATCTACGTGTCCGGCTTCGGCCGGCGTTCCGCCGAGCTGGCCGGGCGGATCGGCGACGGCTTCGTCTCGGTCGGGCCGAACGCCGAGCTGGTCGACGTCTTCCGCTCGTCCGGTGGCGGTGACCTGCCGGCCCAGGGCGGCATGAAGGTGTGCTACGGCCCGGACGAGGCCGCCGCCGTCGCCACGGCACACCGGTTGTGGCCCAACGACCACCTGCCCGGCGAGCTGGCCCAGGTGCTGCCCACACCGAGGCATTTCGAGCAGGCGGCCAGCCTCGTCACCCGCGAGCAGGTGGCGGCCGCCGTGCCGTGTGGTCCCGACGTCGGTCGCTACGTCGACACCATCGAGCAGTACAGCCGGGCCGGCTACGACGAGATCTACATCGGACAGATCGGCCCCGACCAGGACGCCTTCTTCGAGTTCTGGGCGGACCAACTGGCACCGCGCCTGGGCAGGTCAGCGGAACCCGCGATGCGCTGAGAACCCACGTTTGTGCCGGCCGACCGTGGGTATGCGGGTGTCATGGCGACCACGGTGGTACCGCCGCTGACCCGTCCTGGCCCGACGGGACAGCAGCCGAAGGGCAGCGCACTGTTCCGGCTGGCCAAGGAGACCGATCCCAAGCAGATCGGGATCATGTACCTGTCGGCGTCGTTTGGGTTCTTCCTGGTCGGCGGCGTGATGGCACTGCTGATGCGGACCGAGCTGGCCCGGCCTGGGCTCCAGTTCCTGTCCCAGGAGCAGTACAACCAGCTGTTCACCATGCACGGCACGATCATGCTGCTGCTGTACGCGACACCGAACCTGTTCGGCTTCGCCAACTACATCCTGCCGCTGCAGATCGGCTCGCCGGACGTAGCGTTCCCGCGACTGAACGCCCTTTCGTTCTGGTTGTTCGTGTTCGGCGGCCTGATCGTGCTGTCCGGCTTCCTGACCCCGGCCGGCGCGCCCGACTTCGGCTGGTTCGCCTACACCCCGCTGTCCGACGCGACCCACTCGCCGGGCATCGGCGGCGACCTGTGGGCCATGGGCCTGGTGATCAGCGGCCTGGGCACGATCCTGGCAGCGGTGAACATGATCACCACGGTCATCTGCCTGCGGGCGCCGGGCATGACCCTGTTCCGGATGCCGATGTTCACCTGGAACATCCTGGCCACGGCCGTGCTGATCCTGCTGGCGTTCCCGATCCTGACCGCCGCCCTGCTCGCCCTGGAGGCCGACCGGAGGTTGGGGGCGCACGTCTTCGACCCGGCCAACGGTGGCGCGATCCTGTGGCAGCACCTGTTCTGGTTCTTCGGCCATCCCGAGGTGTACATCGTCGCGTTGCCGTTCTTCGGCATCGTCACCGAGGTCTTCCCGGTGTTCTCCCGCAAGCCGCTGTTCGGCTACAAGGGCATGATCTACGCGACGTTCTCGATCATGGGCCTGTCCGCCACCGTGTGGGCGCACCACATGTTCGCCACGGGTTCGGTGCTGCTGCCGTTCTTCTCGTTCATGACGTTCCTCATCGCCGTGCCCACCGGGATCAAGTTCTTCAACTGGATCGGCACGATGTGGAAGGGCCAGTTGACGTTCGAGACGCCGATGCTGTTCGCCATCGGCTTCCTGGTGACCTTCCTGCTGGGTGGCCTGACCGGCGTGCTGCTGGCCGCGCCCGCGATCGACTTCCACGTCACCGACACCTATTTCGTGGTGGCGCACTTCCACTACGTGCTGTTCGGCACCATCGTGTTCGCCACCTACTCCGGCATCTACTTCTGGTTCCCGAAGATGACCGGCCGGATGATGAACGAACCGCTGGGCAAACTGCACTTCTGGACCACCTTCATCGGATTCCACCTGACCTTCCTGGTGCAGCACTGGCTGGGCGACGAGGGCATGCCCC
>DATEPR010000600.1:0-3882 GCA_035273045.1 Pseudonocardiaceae bacterium
GAACTCGACCGACGCCAGCCGCGCCGGCATCCGCCCCGCCGCGTACACGTCCACCACCAGCAGGTCGAACGCCCCGGCGGGCACCGTGGCCAGCACGTCCCGCGCGTCACCGGTGCGCAACCGCATCCGCGTCGACCGGCCCAGCGGCAGTTCCCGGCGCACCAGGTCCAGCAGCGCACCGTCCACCTCGACCACCTGCTGGCCGGAACCGGGCCGGGTGGCGGCGACGTAGCGGGGCAGCGTCAGCCCGCCGCCGCCCAGGTGCAGCGCGCGCAGCGGCCCGTCCGGCATCAGGTCCACGACGTGCCCGATCCGACGGGCGTACTCGAACACCAGGTGTGCCGGGTCGTCGAGGTCCACATGGGACTGCGGGGTGCCGTCGACGAGCAGGGTGCGCCCGCCGGGCAGGTCCGGATCGGTGACCACCTCGGCGATCCCGGTGGTCACCTCGGTCCGGGCCCGCACCGGATCCCGCCTGCGGCTCATGCCGCGGCCGGGGTCGTGGTGATCACGCGGCCCGCCATGTGCCGAGGATATGGCCGGTTCGCCGCTGTGCCGACCGAAGTGTGCGCGTTCGGCGTAACGCTGTGCCGCCCCGCCATGTGCTACCCGTAGTAGTGGCGAGGTGAGACACATGCGGGGCACGGGACCGGACGGGACATGGCCACCCGAGTCGTTCGTCGGGCGGCTCACCCCGGCGGAGCGCACCGCACTGCTGGCCCGCGGCCGGTACGCCACCTACCAGCCGGGCCAGCCGCTGCTCACCGACGGCGACCGGGAGAACGGCTTCATCCTGCTGATCCACGCCGGCCAGGTGAAGGTCGTCATGCAGGAGGAACAGGGCAACGAACACCTGGTCGGCATCCGCAGCACCGGCAGCCTGCTCGGCGAGATGTCCTACCTCGACGGCGCGCCCCGCTCGGCGTCGGTGGTCGCGGTGAACGACGTCGCGGCCAGCAGCGTCGCCTGGGAGCGGTTCGACGGCTACCTGCGCGAGTACCCCAGGGTGGGCGTGGAGATCGCCAGGGTCCTGGCCAAACGGCTGCGCCAGTCCGACGCCAGCAACCGGGACATCCGCAGCGCCTCGGTGCCGCTGCGGGTGCTGAAACTCATCCGGTCGCTGGTCGGCCAGTTCGACGACGCCACCGTGATCCCGCTCAGCCAGGCCGAGATCGCCCAGCTCGCGCACGCCGCCGAGGTCACCGTGAACAAGGCGCTGCGCGACTTCCGGAAGCTGGGCGTGGTGCTGACCTCCTACCGCAAGGTCGTCGTGCCGTGCCCGGCGTGCCTGGACCGCCTGGTGGCCGCCATGGCCGACGGGGCACCGGTCGGCAATTCCGTACTGGGATGTGGTGGCGGGCGGCGGCACGGATCACAGTGATCTCGCCCGACCGGGCCACCTTCAGCGGGAGGCGACCATCACTACCCACGTCCCAACGCTGCACAGCAGGCCGTCCTGGGCGGCAGCCACCCTGCTGGGGCGGCTGCGACCCGACGTGCGTGACGAACTTCTCCAACTCGGAGTGGAACGGGAGTATCCCCGCAACCATCCGATCGTTCGACATGGCGAACTCGCCGATCGCGCGGCGCTGCTGCTGTCCGGCACCGCCAAGGTGGTCACCTCCTCCGAGGACGGCCGGCTCGCACTTCTGGGGGTAGCGCGAGCCGGCGATCTCGCGGACGAGCTCACCGCGCTGTACCGGATGACCAGCCCGGCGAACGTGATCACCTGCGGCGTGACCACGGTCCGGCTGATCGACGCCCCGGTGCTCCGCGACTTCCTGCGCGCCCAGCCCGACGCCCACCTCGCCGTCACCAGGATGATCACCGAACGGCTGCGCGAGGCCAACCGCAGGCGGGCCGACCACGTCCTGCCGGTGCCGTGCCGCCTGGCCCGTGTCCTCGTCGAGCTGTCCGACACCATCGGCCGGCGCGACCCGGGCGGCCGCATGGAACTGCCCGACTGCCTCACCCAGGCCGAACTGGGCTCACTGGCCGGCATGGCCCGGCGAACCGTCGAGGAACAACTGCGCGACCTGCAACGCCACGGCGTCGTCGAACTGGCCTACCGCCGCATGACCATCCACGACCTGCCCCGGCTCTACGCCATCGCCAAACTGGTCCGGACCTGACAATTCGGGGTGTCCCGGAACTGTCCACCCGCAATTCTGGACAAAGCCAGGACAATCTGGTCGCGCGGGTGATTTTCGGTATGCAATCGCGTCTTTTCCGGTAAGTTCGCCGACGGACACACGTACCGGGGGGAACGTTTCGGTGGACCGGAACAGGATGGCGCTGGTCGCCGCCAAGGCCGAGGAGTGGGCGAGCCAGCTCATCGACCTCGGCCCGCGCAACACGTTGCTGTACTTCAAGAACACCAAGCAGGGCAGTCTCGACCTGACCGCCGCCGACCCGGTGGCGCTGGCCGAACTCCTCATCGGGAAACCGACCAGGATCAGCGACCTGATCGCCGATCCGGCCGCACGCCGGGACGCCTGCGCCCGCGCCAGGAGCCTGCGCCGCAAGATCCTCACCTTCGAGGAGGAACAGGGCGTAGACATCGGCCGGATCGCGCACGGCATGGTGCTGGTGCCGCACCAGGCCGAACCGGGTGGCACGCCGTTGCCGCCGCTGCGCGCCCCGCTGCTCCTGCGCACCGTCCGGATCACGTCGCGAACGGCCGCGGACAACGACTTCGTCCTCGACGCGGGCGAGGACGTCGAGGTCAACCAGGTGCTGCTCTACGCCCTGGACCGGCGGTACGGCGTCGACGTCGACATGTCCGCCGTGGCCGCCGAGGTGGACGCGGCCATGGCCGCCGCCACCGACCCGGACCAGCGGCTGGCCGCCGCCTACGACGTGATCGCGCGGCTCGCGGCCACCAGGCGCCGGCCGGTGGAACTGGAACGGTCCGTCGTCGTCGGCCTGTTCAACTACGAGAAACTGCCGATGGTGCTGGACCTGCGCACCGCCACCGACCTGCTCGCCGGCCACGACCTGGTCGCCGCGATGGCCGGTGACCAGGCAGCCGACCGCGAGGTGCGGGCACAGGGCGGATTCGAACCGGCCGCCGGCGACGATGTGCCGCCCGCGGACGAGTTCCTGGTGCAGGACGCCGACTCGTCCCAGCAGCGTGCCATCGACACCGCGCTGGCCGGCCGGCACGTACTCGTCGAAGGCCCACCGGGCACCGGCAAGAGCCAGACGATCGCCAACATCATCGCGGGCGCCGCCGCCCGGGGCCAACGGGTGCTGTTCGTCGCCGAGAAGCGCGCCGCGATCGAGGCCGTCACCGACCGGCTGGCCAGGGTCGACCTGGACGGGCTGGTGTTCGACCTGCACCACCAGACCGTCGACAAGCGCAAGGTGGCCCGCCAGTTGCAGCACAGCCTGGACTCGGCCGCCACCCAACTACCGGTCGACGTGACCGAGCTGAACCGGCGACTGGTGGACCGCAGGAGCCAGGTCCGCGGCTACTCGCACGAGCTGCACCTGCGCCGCGAACCATGGCGGATCAGCGCCTACGAGGTGCACGCCGAACTGCTCGCGCTGCCCGATGCCGCGCCACGCCACCGGTTCCGCCAGCCGCTGCTCGGCGCGCTGGACGCGGACACCGTCAACGCGCTGCGCGACGACCTGATGCGATTCGTGGAGATCGGCGGGCTGCGCATCGTCGGCGACCGGTCCCCGTGGTCCCGGGCCGGCGTGCGGGACATCGCCGACGCCGAACGGGTACTGCTCGAACTGGACAGTCTCACCGGGACGACACTGCGCGAGAGCCAGTCCGGCATGGCTCACCTGGTCCGCCAGGCCGGGCTGGTGCCACCGGTCGACCTGCCCGGCTGGCAGCAGGTGCTGGACCTGCTGGACGGCGTGCGGCAG
>DATEPR010000601.1:0-7209 GCA_035273045.1 Pseudonocardiaceae bacterium
TCGGCATCCCGCAACGACCTCCGCGCCTGTGCCGGGCGGCGGCCCTCGCAGCCCACGACAGTCTACGGACGTTCATCACTCAGTTGGGTGAAGGAGCGTCGTTCACCCCGCCGTGTGGTGGTTGGTCTGCCTTCCAGGCGACCAGTTCCACCTCGAAGCCGTCCTGGTCCTCCAGGTAGGCGGCGTACTGGTGGTCGCCGCCGGCGTGCGGGTGCCGGTCGGCGAACAGCAGCCGCCATCCCCTGCCGGTCGCCGCCGCCACCAGCTCGTCCACTGCCGCCGGATCGGCCACGTGCAGGGCTAGGTGGTTCAGGCCAGGACGCAGCCGGTCGTGGTCCGGCGCGCTGCGGTCCGGGGACGCCTCCACCACGACGTACGTGTCGCCGCGCCGCCAGCTCGCCCCGGCGTCCCACCGCTGGAACGGCAGCCAACCCAACCGGGTGAGCAGCCAGCCGAGTGACTTCTCCGATCGGTCCAGGTCGGGCACCCACAGTTCGACATGGTGCAGCGCGCCGACCGGTTCGGCCAGCGCGGTGAACACCTGGTGCGGGCCGCCGTGGTACCGGCCCTCGCCGACCGCCACCATGCCCAGCCGCCGCGCCACCGCGAGGCTCGCCGTGTTGTCACGGTGCACCAGCGACCACACCGCGGGCAGGCCGAGCCCACGCCTGCCGTGCGCCAGCACCGCGGCCGCCGCCTCGGTGGCCAGGCCCCGTCCCCAGTAGTCGGTGCCCAGCAACCAGCCCATCTCGACCAGCCCACTGGGCAGTTGCGCGGACGGCCACAGGTGGATCAGCCCGGCGACCTCGCCGCCGAGGTCGACCACCCAGCTGCCGGTGCCGGGCGGCAGCGGCCGGGTCAGCCGGTGCTCCACCGTCGCCCGCACGGCGTTCCGGTCCGGCACGTCGTGGGCGAAGTAGCGGGTGACGGCCGGGTCGGTGTACACGGGCACCAGGGCGCCGACGTCGTCGAGCGTCAACGGGCGCAGGCGGAGCCGTTCGGTGGTCAGTTCGGGCAGGGGTGCTGGCACGACGGACATGATGCCGACCCGGGCGGTCCGGCGGTCAGCCGGTTCTCGTTCGGTTGACCGTCAGCCCTTCGGCCGACCGGCCAGCCAGCGCAGCGCCAGCGGGTAGCCGTCGACGCCGAGGCCGAGGATCACGCCGGTGGCCACCGCGGAGACGTAGCTGTGGTGGCGGAACTCCTCGCGGCGGTGCGTGTTGGAGATGTGCAGTTCGACCAGTGGCGCGGTGAGCTGGGCGCAGGCGTCGCGCAGGGCGACCGACGTGTGCGTCCACCCGGCCGCGTTCAGCACCACGGGCCAGCCGGCGTCGGCCGCCTCGTGCAGCCAGCCGATCAGTTCGCCCTCGTGGTCGGTCTGCCGCACCTCGACCTCGATGCCGAGTTCGGCGCCGGTGGCCTCGCACAGCCGCACCAGTTCGGCGTGCGTCGTGCTGCCGTAGATGTCGGGCTCGCGCAGGCCGAGCCGGCCCAGGTTGGGACCGTTGAGCACCAGGGCCTTCACCGCGCCACCTCCGGATCGGCGGGTCGGGCCACGGCCGCGTAGGCCGAGGCGAGCAGTTCCCGGCTCGGGCCGACCAGGCGTTCCGGCTTGGCCAGGCCGTCCAGCACGACGAACCGCAGCGTGCCGGACCTGGTCTTCTTGTCGTTGCGCATACCGTCCAGCAGTTCGGGCAGCGCGTCGGCGTCGTACGTGGTGGGCAGGCCCACCGACGACAGGATCGCGCGGTGCCGGGCCGCCGTCCGGTCGTCGAGGCGGCCGGCCAGCCGGGCCAGTTCGGCGGCGAACACCAGGCCGACGCTGACCGCGGCGCCGTGCCGCCACCGGTAGCCTTCGCGCCGCTCGATGGCGTGGCCGAGGGTGTGGCCGTAGTTGAGCACCTCGCGCAGGCTGGACTCGCGCAGGTCGGCCGACACCACGTCGGCCTTCACCTGGATGGCGCGCCGCACCAGTTCGCCCAGCACGTCACCGGTAGGGTCCAACGCCTTCTCCGGGTCGGCCTCGACCAGGTCGAGGATCACCGGGTCGGCGAGGAAACCCACCTTGATCACCTCGGCCATGCCGGCGACGATCTCGTCGCGGGGCAGGGTTTCCAGGGTGACCAGGTCGGCGAACACGGCGGCCGGCTCGTGGAACACGCCGACCAGGTTCTTGCCGGCCTCGGTGTTGACGCCGGCCTTGCCGCCGACGGCCGCGTCGACCATGCCGAGCAACGTGGTGGGCGCGTGCACGACCCGCACGCCGCGCAACCAGGTGCCGGCGACGAAACCGGCCAGGTCGGTCGCGGCGCCACCGCCCAGCCCGATGACGGCGCCCCGCCGGTCCAGTCCGATCCGGCCCAGGACCTGGTAGCAGAAGTCGGCCACCGACAGGGCTTTGCCGGCCTCCGCGTCCGGTACCTCGACCCGGTGCGCCTCGGTGCCGCGTTCCTCCAGTTCGACCCGCATCACCTCGGCTATCGAGGCGAGGCTGGGCTGGTGCAGGATCGCGACCTTGGACGTGTCGTGCACCGACGAGGCGATCTGGCCGAGCAGCCCACGGCCGATCGTGACGTCGTAGGGCCGGTCGGCGTTGACCCTGATGTGCACCGGCTCGGACATCGGTCTCCCTCCGGCTTCAGCCGCCGCCCAGCGCGGCGACGACTTTCGCGACGATCTCGTCCGGCGACAGGTCGTCCGTGGCCACCTCGACGGTGGCGACCTCCCGGTACAGCGGCAGGCGGGCGTCCAGCAGCGCCTTGAACGTGGCCCTCGGGTTGACGCCGGCCAGCAGTGGCCGGGCGGTGGACAGCCCGGTGCGGCGGACGCCCTCGGCCATGCCGACGTTGAGGAACACGACCGACCGGCCGGCCAGGGCCGCCCTGGTCCGCTCGGACAGGATCGCGCCGCCGCCCAACGCGAGCACGCCGGTGTGCTCGGCCAGTGCCGTGGCCACGGCGGCCTCCTCCATCGCCCGGAACACCGGTTCGCCGTCGGTGGCGAAGATGTCGGTGATCGGCTTGCCGGCCGTGGCGGCGATGTCGTCGTCGACGTCGCGGAACGGCACGCCCAGGCGGCGGGCGAGCAGGGTCCCCACGGTGGACTTGCCGGCGCCCGGTGGGCCGATGACGACGACCGGCCCGCTCACGCGACCACCTCGCTGGCGCTCGGCGGACGCATTCGCGAAACGCGCAGTGTCATTGGTTCGCTCGCAAGCTCGCTCACCACCGCTGCTCCGTCGCCGTCACGTAGGCCCGCGCGTTGCGCGCGGTCTCCGCGACCGAGTCGCCGCCGAACTTCTCCAGCGTCGCGTCGGCCAGCACCAGCGCCGCCATCGCCTCGGCCACCACACCGGCGGCCGGCACCGCGCAGACGTCCGAGCGCTGGTTGATCGCCACCGCCGGCTCGCCCGTCGCGACGTCTACTGTGGACAGTGCACGCGGGATGGTGGAGATCGGCTTCATGGCGACGCGCACCCGCAGCGGTTCGCCGTTGGTGATGCCGCCCTCCAGGCCGCCGGCGTGGTTGGACCTGCGACGCACGCCCTTGGCGCCGGCCGAACCCGCGCCCGGCTCGATCTCGTCCTGCGCCTTGCTGCCCCGCGAACGGGCCACCTCGAAGCCGTCGCCGATCTCCACGCCCTTGATCGCCTGGATGCCGAGCATCGCGGCGGCCAGCCGGGAGTCCAGCCGGCGGTCCCAGTGCACGTGGGCGCCCAGGCCCGGCGGCAGGCCGTGCACGACGACCTCGATGATGCCGCCCAGCGTGTCACCGTCCTTGCGGGCGGCGTCCACCTCGGCGACCATCGCCTCCGTCGTGGCGGCGTCCAGCGCGCGGACCGGGCTGCTGTCGATGACGTCCAGGTCGTCCGGTCCGGGCAGCGCGCCGTGCTCCGCGCTGACCGAGCCGAGCGCGACGACGTGGCTGAGCACCTCGACACCCAGCACCTGCCGCAGGAACGCCCGCGCCACCGCACCGAGCGCGGTCCGGGCCGCGGTCTCCCGGGCACTGGCCCGCTCCAGCACGGGCCGCGCGTCGGTGAACCCGTACTTGAGCATCCCGGGGAGGTCGGCGTGACCGGGCCGGGGCCGGGTCAGCGGCGCGTTGCGGGCCAGCCCTTCGAGCACGTCCGGCTCGACCGGGTCGGCCGCCATCACCTGTTCCCACTTGGGCCACTCGGTGTTGCCGATGCGCACGGCCACCGGCCCGCCCATCGTCCGGCCGTGCCGGATGCCGCCGATCACCTCGACCTCGTCGGCCTCGAACTTCATCCGGGCACCGCGGCCGTAGCCGAGCCGGCGGCGGGCCAACTGGGTGGCGATGTCGGCGGTGGCGATCTCGACGTCGGCCACCATGCCTTCCAACACCGCGACCAGGGCAGGCCCGTGCGACTCTCCGGCGGTCATCCAGCGCAACACCGTTCGATCCTCCCACGCTGGGCAGATGGGCCGGTCGGGGCGTCCTGTGGCCACACTCGAACCCGAGTCGAGCCACGCCTGCGACCGGCGGGCTCAACCCGGAGCCAAGTGGCCTCCCGGGAACGCCGCCACCAACCACGTCGCCGCCAGCAGCCCCGGGCCGTGCGGAGCCGAACCAGCCCGCAATGCCAGAGCCAGCACCGCCGTGACCGCCGCGGCCAACGTCGCCGCCACGGCCACCGCCGCCCAACCGACCGCGCCCAGCACCGCACCGAGGCTGCCGGCGAGCTTCACGTCACCGCCGCCCATCGCATGTGGCGCCCACCACCGCACCAGCGCGTGCGCGCCACCGAACAACACGGCACCGGCGACGGCACGCGCGCCGACGCCGGGATCCGGACCGGTGGCGACGGCCAGGCCCACGGCCAGGCCGAGCGCCGGGTACGCCGGCAGCGTCAGCGCGTCGGGCAGCCGGCGGCGGGCCAGGTCGGCGGCGACGAGTGGCACCGCGAACCAACTGAGCAGCAACGGCACCGGCAACCACCACGACGGCAGCAGGCCGGCCCCGGCCCGCCAGCCGAGCACGGCGGACAGTCCGGCACACGCGACGTCGCACCACGGGCCACAGGTGATGCCGGATCGGCGCAGCACCATCCGGCCGAGCGTTCCGGCGACGGTTCCGGCCAGCGCGCAGCCGGCCACGACAAGGAGGTTCATGGGTGCCACCCTGGCGAGCCGGAGCCCGCGGGACGGTGTTCTGAGCTTCCTGCCGCGCGTGTCGTCCGTTGGACGGTCGACTCGCGTTGCGCCGGCTGGTTGTTTCCTGGACCCGAAACAGCGGCGAGCCTTGACACTCCCTCACTGATGGGGGCATTCTCCCGGACCAACTGGTCTAGACCGGAACGTACCAATGGTGCTCGGCCTTGGCGAGCGTGGGAGCCCTGTGACCTGCGGCGGGAGGTACCGTGACCAACCAGGCGCGCAGCAGGCCGGCCGACGGCGCGCGGGCAAGCGCGTCAATGGTCGAACCAATCCGGATCGTCGACGGGCCGCGCCCGAAACACGTGCAGCTGCGCGAGATCCTGCGCCGGCTGATCGAGAACGAGCTCCCGCCCGGATCGGCGATCCCGTCCGAGCGGGAGCTCGCCGAGCGGTACGGCGTCTCCCGGCTGACCGTCCGGTCGGCCGTCGCGCGGCTGGTCACCGACGGGCTGCTGGTCACCGTGCGCGGCAAGGGCACCTACACCATGCAGCGGCGGATGGAGTTGCAGCTCTACCTGATGTCGTTCACGTCCGACATGCGCCGCCGCGGCCTGACGCCGTCGACCGACGTGCTCGACACGGCCGAGATCGTCCCGCCGCCCGGCACCGCGACCGCGCTGCGACTGCGGCCCGGCACCGCCGCCTACCACCTGTGCCGGCTGCGCCGGGCCGACGGCACGCCGCTGGCCGTGGAACGCGGCTGGTACCACCGGGGCCACCTGCCCGGCCTGCTCGATCTCGACCTCACCGACTCGCTGTACACCCAGCTCGCCGAGCACGGCATCGTGTTCGACCACGCGACGCAGACCGTGTGGTCGGAGGGCGCGGACCGGGAGACGGCACAGTTGTTGGGCGTGCGGACGGGTACACCGTTGTTGGTCTTCCGCCGGATCTCCAGCCGGAACGGCGCGCCGGTCGAGGACATGACCTCGTGGTACCGGGGTGACCACTACCAGGTGACGATGCAACTCGATCGGACGATCCCGGACGTCGGCGCGCTCGCCGGGCGGGACAACTGAAGGGGGCGCGATGGCGGAACGACGGGTCACGGTGGGCAGCAAGGTCGGCCTGCACGCCCGGCCGGCGGCGCTGGTGGCGAAGGCCGCGGCGGCGCAACCGGTGGCGATCACCATTCGGAAGGGTGACGGCGCACCGGTCGCGGCCGGCAGCATGATCAAGTTGATGACGCTGGGCGCGTCCTGCGGGGACGAGGTCGTCCTGGCCGCCGACGGGGACGGAGCCGAGGCGGCGCTGGACGAGATCGCGGCTTTGGTGGCCGCCGACCTCGACGCGGGATAGGAAGCAGGCCGCAACGGCAATGCCGTTCGGGCGGCCGACCTTTCGACGTGCGGTAGGCGTCAGAGCAGCAATCGCAGCGCCGCTCCAGCGACCGACCTCCCAGCCCACGGCGCAAGGCGGCAACAGCAAACGCTGCCCGGCGACCGGCTCCCAACAAGCGGCGGGCTCAGAGCGGCAGTGGGACCGTGGTTCCGGTGGCGGATTTCAGGGCCGCGCGCATGGCTTCTCTTGGCGCCGGTCGGCCGGTGAACTGCTCGACTTGGCCGAATGCCTGGTGTAGCAGCATGTCCAAGCCGGTGACCAGGCGACCGTTGCGGGCCGCCACCGCTTCGGCGAGCTTTGTCGGCCACGGGTGGTAGATCACGTCGAGCACGCACGGTGCCTCGGCCAACTCGGCCGCGTGTGGCCGCACGGCCGCCGACGGCACGGTGCTCACCACCACGTCACACCCGCCCGCCACCGCACCGAAGTCCACTTCGGACCACCGCCGCACGTCCACCGCCAGGCCGACCCGTGCCGCCGTCCGCTCAGTGTCGGCCGCCCGCGCCGGATCCCGCACGACCATGACCACGTCCCGCACACCCAGGTCCGCCAGGCCCGCCACGGCGGCCGCGGCCGTGCCTCCGGCGCCCAGCAGCAGGGCCGGCCGGCCAGCGGACCGGTAACCGGCGGCCTTGAGAGCGCCCGTCACCCCGGCCACGTCGGTGCAGTCCGCGCGCCAGCCGTCGCC
>DATEPR010000602.1:0-5452 GCA_035273045.1 Pseudonocardiaceae bacterium
CGCGCCTCGGGCACCGGCAGCCGCTGTCCCGGCGGCAGCCCGGACGCGGCCTGCCGGGTGCGGTGCACCGGCCGCAGCGACGCCCGCACCGCGAACCACGTCGCCACACCGGCCGCCGCCGCGCCCAGCCCCGCCACCAGCATCAGCCACGGGAGCACCAGCCACGGGAGGTCGCCGTACCCGGCCAGGGGCGCACCGGCCACCACCAGCCGCTGGCTGCCGTCCGGCCCGGTCACCACCGTGCCCAGCCAGCGCCTGGGCGGCGCCACCGCCGTGTCCAGCACACTGTCACCGGACTCCAGCGCCTCGATCTGGTGGGTGTCCAGCGGCACCGCGGGGCCGCCGTCCACCGGCCCACCGGCGCGGTCCAGCACCCGCACGGTCACGTCACCCGGCCGCGTCACCGGCAACCCGCCCCGGGCCACCAGCGCGGTCGCCGAGCCCAGGCGCGTGTTCAGGTCGGTGTCGGCGGCCCGCAGCAGCAGGCCGTCCTGCAGGCCGATGAGCAGCCTGGCCAGCAGCACCAGGCACACCACGGTCACGGTGACCACGACCAGGGTGATCCGGGAGCGCACCGTCCGCCGCAGCAACCAGTGCCGCAGCCCCGTCAGTGGCCGGATCAACCGGGTGACCCGTCGTCCCGCTCGGCGAGGACGCTGTCCAGTTCGGCCGTGCTCACCACGTAACCGTGCCCCCGGACCGTCCGCAGCAGGTCACCGGCACCCGCCGCCTCCAGCTTCCGCCGCAGGTAGCCGACGTACACCTCGACGGCGTTGCGCGTGGCGGCCTGCTCGTCGCCCCACACCGCGCGCAGCAGTTCGTCCTTCGTGACCACCGTGCCCGCCCGGCCGGCCAGCACGTCCAGCACGGCGAACTCGCGCGGGCTCAGCGCCATCGGCGTGCCCGCCCAGCGCACCTGCCGAGTGGAGCGCTCCACGTCGAGCTCTCCAATCCGGACTGACTGCCGTGCATCCGCCGTCGATCGCCGTAGCAATGCCCTCACCTGCGCCACCAGCACCCGGAACGAGAACGGCTTCACCACGTAGCCGTCCGCGCCCAGGTCCAGCCCGTCCGCCTGGTCGAACTCGCCGTCCTTCGCGGACACCAGCAGCACCGGCGTGTGCACGCCGTCCGCGCGCAGCCGCTCCAGCACCCGGTAGCCGGACAGGCCGGGCAGCATGATGTCCAGCAGGATCACGTCGAACGCGCCGGTCGACGCGGCCCGCAGCGCACCCGGACCGTCCGCGGCGCCCACCACGTCCATCCCCTCGGCGGACAGCCCGCGTTCCAGCGCACGCCGCACCCCTGGTTCGTCGTCGGCGACAAGCACCCGTGGCTTCACGGGGACAGAATGCCGGTATCCGGCGCGTCCCGGGCGGCGCCTCTCAGCGGGTTCTCAGCAACGCGGCGGCTCTCAGCGCCATCTCAGGTGGTTGGGTGCAGGCTCAGTGGCACCGGAGAAGGAGGAGGAATGATCCGCAGGAGAGCAACAGTGGGGGTCGCCGCGGTCGGTGTGGTGGCGGGCGCGGTCGCGCTCGGCTTCGTCGCCGCACCGGCCGGGGCGGGACAGTCGCCCAGCCTGCCGCCGACCACGCCCGCCGCGCTGGTCCAGTCGGTGCTGACGGCCAAGCTGCCGGCCATGTCCGGCACGGTGGAGATCGACAACAACCTGGGCCTGCCGGCGGTGCCCGGCCTGCCCGCGCAGGCCGCGAACGGGACCAGCCAGGTCAGGGTGTGGACCGACGGTAACGAACGGACCCGGATCGCCATTCCCGGCCCGAACAGCGAGCAGACCATCGTGGACACCGGCACCACCGTCTACGCGTGGGACTCCACCGACCGCACGGTCGTCGAGCACTCGGTGCGCGAAGGTCAGCAGCACGCCAAGCAGCAGCTCGACCAGCGCGACATCGACCCGGCCACGGCGGCCAAGGACCTGGTTGGCGCCGTCCAGGCCACCAGCACCGTGACCGTCGACGGCACCGACATCGTGGCCGGCCGCCCGGCATACGACCTGGTGCTCACGCCGAAGCCGGCCGAGCGCACGCTGCTGCGTGAGGTGCGGATCTCGGTGGACGCGCAGACCAGGATGCCGCTGCGGCTGACCGTGCTGTCCGACAACACCGACACGCCGGCCGTCCAGGTCGGGTTCACCAGTGTCCAACTCGGCCGGCAGGACCCGTCGCTGTTCCGGTTCACCGTGCCGGCGGGTGCCACCGTCGTCAACGGCGACAAGCACGACGACCAGCCGGCGAAGATCACCGACGCCGCCCGCCCGACCGTGGTCGGCAGCGGCTGGGACACGGTGCTCGTCGCGCACGTGCCCACCGGCTCGTCCGCCAAGGGCAACGGTTCCGGCCAGATGTCCGGCATGGTCCGGCAGTTCGGCACCCCGGTGCACGGCTCGTGGGGTTCCGGCTGGGTCATCGGCACCAGCGTCGGCAACGCGCTGATCACGTCCGACGGCCGCGTCGCGGTCGGGTTCGTGCCGCAGCAGGTGCTGATCCAGGCACTCGGTGGCGGCAAGTGACCACAGGGGGAACGGCCGTCGAGGCCGGTACGGGGGTGGGCGCCGGCACGCAGGCGCCCACCCCGGTGGTCACGGCAGTCCGCACCACCGGCCTGCGCAAGGTGTTCCGGGGCACCGTCGCCGTCGACCATCTCGACCTGGCGGTGCCGGCCGGCAGCGTGCTGGGCATGTTGGGACCCAACGGTTCCGGCAAGACCACCACGATCCGGATGCTGCTCGGCCTGGTCCGGCCCACCGAGGGTGAGGTCGAACTGCTCGGCCAGCCGATGCCCGAGGGTGCGGCCCATGCCCTGCCCAGGGTCGGCGCGCTGGTCGAAGGCCCGGGTTTTCACCCGTTCCTGTCCGGTGAGGACAACCTGCGCCGGGTCGCGGCAGCCGAACCGCTGCTGGCCACCAGGGACATCAACGGGTCCGTCGCCGACGCGCTGGACCGGGTCGGCCTCACCGCGGCCAGGCACCGCAAGTACCGGGCCTACTCGCTGGGCATGAAGCAGCGGCTCGGCCTGGCCGCCGCCCTGCTCGTGCCGCGCGACCTGGTCGTGCTGGACGAGCCGACCAACGGCCTCGACCCGGCGGGCACCAGGGAGATCCGCAGGGTCATCGCGGACCTGCACGCGGCCGGGACGACGGTGCTGGTGTCGTCGCACCTGCTGTCCGAGGTGGAGGCGACCTGCACCCACGTCGCCGTGTTGCACCGAGGGAACGTGGTCGCCCAGGGTGAACTGGCGCCACTGCTGGAAGCCGGCAACCCCACCCTGCTGGTGACCACACCGTCCCGCGACGAGGGAATAGAAGCGTTGCGGGACAACAGGATCGGCGTCCGCAAGGTGGACGAGGGCCTGCTGGTCGACCTGGCCGGCACGTCCGCGCCGGCCGTCGTGGAGACCCTGGTGCGGGCCGGCGTGCCGGTGCACGAGGCCCGCAGGCAACGGGCCGACCTGGAGGAACTGTTCGCCCGGCTCACCGAGGCGGCCCCCGACGACACGCAGGAGGCGGACCGATGACCGCGGCCACGCTCGCCACCCCGGCCACGGCGGCCACCCGCTCGGCGACCAGCGCGCCACTGGGCCGGCTGCTGCGGTCCGAACTGGCCTGGGTGTTCAAGCGGCCCCGCACGTGGATCGCGCTGACCCTGCTCGCCCTGGTGCCGGTGGTGATCGCGATCGGCACCAAGATCGGCAGCCGCGGCCCCAACGGCGACGGCGGGCTGATCGGCGACCTCGTCGGCAACGGGTTCGTGCTGCCCATCGCCGCGCTCACCGTGACACTGGCGGTGCTGCTGCCGCTGGTCGGCGCCATGTGGTCGGCCGACGCGCTGGCCGGTGAGGCGGCGCACAGCACGCTGCGGTACCTGCTTGTAGCGCCGGTGAGCCGGGTGCGGCTGCTGGTGGTCAAGTCGTTCGGCGTGGCCACGGCGGTGCTGGCGGCGTGCGTGCTGATCTCAGCGGTCGGCATGATCGCCGGCTACCTGGTGTTCGGTTCGCACCAGTTGCTCACGCTGTCCGGGACTGACCTGTCCTTCGGCGCGGCCCTGGCCAGGGTGGCGGTGGCGGCCGCGTGGGTGGCCGTGCAGGTGTGGGCCGTGTGCGCGGTGGCGCTGGCCGTGTCGGCGTGCACCGAGCACCCGATGGTCGTCATGGCGGCGACCCTGGCCGGTGCGGTGGTGTTCGGGGTGCTCGCCAGCATCCCGGCGCTGGACTGGTTGCAGCCGTACCTGCTGACCAACTCGTGGACATCGCTGGCCGACGTGCTGCGCGACCCGATGCCCACCGGTGGGCTGCTACACGGCCTCGCGGAGGCAGGTTGCTATGCGCTGATCGGGTGGTCACTGGCGCTGGCTCGCGTCGTGACGAAGGACGGCTAGGGTCGGGCGCATGAGTGCGCTACTCGGCGACGACGCGATCCAGCAGGGTCTGGCCGGCCTGTCCGGTTGGGAACGGGACGGCCAGGCCCTGGTCCGTACGGTGGAGTTGGACGACTTCCCGCAGGCCATCCAGGTGGTCGACCGGGTCGCCGTGCTCGCCGAACGGGCCGGCCACCACCCCGACATCGACATCCGCTGGCGGACGCTCACGTTCCGGTGCAGCACCCACTCGGAGGGCGGCATCACCCAGGCCGATCTCGACCTGGCGGGCGCCATCGACGCCACGGTCACCGAGGTTCAGGGCTGAGCGTCAGTTCCGTCCGTTCCGTGCTGCGCTGGCCCTTGTGTAGCACGACGGCGACGGTGACCAGCGTGAACAGCCCGCACACCGGGTAGATCCAGCCGAGCGCCGACAGGTACCCCGGCCGCGAGATCACCCACATGGATGGCTGCCTGACCAGCAGGTACGACACGCGTAACTGCCGGTCGCGGTCAGCCATGCCGTGGCGCAGATGACGGTGAGCCGCTGCCCGGCCGTACACCAACCAGAGGAACACCTGCACCACCCACACCCAGTGGTGGCTCCAGGAGATCGGCGACACCAACAACGTGAAGAACCGGACCACGACGATGCCGATCAGCGTGTCGTGGGCGCGGACAGCCGCGTGCAACGCGAAGAACGCCAGTGCGGCCGTGACGACACCGGCGAGCCAATAGGGGCCAGTGCCGACGAACGCGACGGCCGACCAGATCGCGGCGGCCCACCTTCTGGTGGCCAGGAAGTAAATCCCGGACAGGGCAGGTGTGAGCTTGATGCCCGCGGTCAACCCCACACTCAGGCCCGACAGACCGGGCCGCGTACTGGCCATGCCGGCCAGCACGATCACGGCCAGCACGATGTTGATCTGGCCGTAGTTGAGATTGGTGCGGACAGGTTCCCGCCAGAGGGCGATGGCGGTCCAGACCATCGCCCGCCGCCGCCAGACGTCGTCGTCGGATTCGTCGATGTCCCGCGCGATGAGGCGCAGGGAGAGGCGGACGAGCCACCAGAGGCAGGC
>DATEPR010000603.1:0-2545 GCA_035273045.1 Pseudonocardiaceae bacterium
ACGGCGGACCCAAGACGGCCGACGAGAACGCCGACCAGGACGGCCAGCAGGACCGGCCGGCGTTGGAGCGGTAGCCGGGCGACGCCGGATCGGCAGTGCCGGATCGGCAGCGTTCAGCCGGGTCGACCTGAGCGGTAGGGACACCGGCGGCGCCGGGCGCGGCGCCGCCGGTGTGGTGGAGCGCCGAGCCGGGGCGGGGTCGGGGGTCGCCGCCCCGGCTCGGCGGGTCAGTTGCCGTGTGTCGTCGCGCTACGGTACTCGGTGTACGTGTACGGGTTGTCCAGCACCTTCGACTCGGGGATGTCCGGGTTCATCCCCTTCTGCCACGCCTCATCGCCCAGCGTGCTCCGCAGATGCTCCACAGTGGACTCGACGGCCTGGCGGGCCGCGCCGAGGTCGATGCCGACCAGGTGGCCGTCCCGCTTCACCACGCGGCCGTTCACGATCACCGTGTGCACGTCGCCGCGCTGCGCCTGGAACACCACGTGACCGTAGGGGTTGAGCAGCGGGAACATCGCCGGTGACTCGTCGTTCTTGATGAGCACGACGTCGGCCTTCTTGCCTTCCACCAGGCTGCCCAGGTCCGAGTCCCTGCCCAGCGCGCGGGCACCACCCATGGTGGCCCAGTCGACGACGTGTTCGGCGCGCAGGCTGCACTCCGTCACGGTCTCGCCCTTCTTGTGCGCCTCCAGGTGACACCGGGAACGGTCGGCGCCCAGTGTGGTGCGCATCGCGGTGAAGAGGTCACCGCTCCACCACACCGACGTGTCCATGGACAGCGACACCGGGATGCCGTGGTCGCGGATGGTCCAGGTGGGCGGGTAGCCCTGGCCGGCGCTCTGCTCGCTCTCCGTGGCGACCGACACCGAACCGCCGGTGGCCGCGATCCGCTGGTACGAGTCGGTGGACAGCGACGCGCTGTGCACGTAGATCGTCTCCGGCGTCATGAACCCGTTGTCGTACATGAGGCGGATGCCGTCGTCGCTGGTGGCGCCCCACACGCCGGCGTGCGTGGTGACCGGGACGCCGAGATCGCGGGCCACCTCGAAGGCGGCCTTCTCCGGGAACGACGGGTCGCCGGTGACGTCGAACGCCATCTGGAAGCCGAGCATGTCGTCGCCGGTGATCCTGCGGCTGACGAAGTCGCGGAACTCCGGGGTGGTCGACCATTCGCCGGGCGAGTTCTGGATGTTCCCGTACGCCAGCACGAACCGGCCCGGCACCGCCCGCAGCGCGTCCACGGCGGCGTCGGCGTGCTCGGTGGTCTGGAGGCCGTGCGACCAGTCCACGGTGGTGGTGACACCGGCGTCCAGGGACTCGATGGCGCTGCACAGGTTGCCCGCGTAGATGTCCTGCGGCCGGAACGCCTTGCCCCATTCCAGGTAGTACCAGACGAAGTACTGGGTCAGGGTCCAGTCGGCGCCGTAGCCGCGCATCGCGCTCTGCCACATGTGCCGGTGGGTGTCGATCATGCCGGGCATGATGATGCCGCCGCCGGCGTCGATCTCGTCGGTGCCCTCGGGTACGTCCAGGTGGTGCCCGACCGCGGCGATGCGGTCGCCGACGACCAGCACGTCGCCGTCGCGCAGCACCTCCTTGGCGTCGTTCATGGTCAGCACCGTGCCGCCCCGGAGCACCACGGGTCGTCCGGTGTCGTTCTGGTCACTCATCGCGATCACTCCCGCACGGGCCGCCAGTATTCCGGACAACCGTTCGCTGGACGGTCGCCGGTGACATGTGGGCACCTTCGCCGATGCCGGCGTCACTGTCAATGGGCTGTGCGGAGGCCGCCTGGCTACTATTGTCCGCCAGGCGGACACCAACGCGATAGGCTGTGTCGACACCAACGGGAAGGCGGAGCCGTCATGCCACGAGAAGGCACGGGCCCGGACTTCATCGAGGCGCTGGCCAGGGGCCTGGAGGTCATCACGGCCTTCCGGCCGGGCACGTCGTCGATGTCGCTGGCCGAGGTCGCCACGGCCACCGGCCTGGCCCGGCCCACCGCCCGCCGCATCCTGCTCACCCTGCAGACGCTGGGTTACGTGCGTTCCACCGGCCGGGAGTTCGTGCTGACGCCCCGCGTGCTGGACCTGGGCGTGGCGTACGTTCGGTCGATGGGCCTGTGGGACGTGGCCCGCCCGCACCTGGAACGGCTGGTCGCGGCCACCAACGAGTCGTGTTCGATCGCCCAACTGGACGGTTCGGACATCGTGTACGTGGCGCGGGTGGCCGTGCCCAAGATCGTCGCGCTGGCCGTGCAGATCGGCACCCGCTTCCCCGCGTTGCAGACGTCGCTGGGCAAGGTCCAGCTGGCCGCGCTGCCGGCCGACGAGGTGGACCGGGTGCTCGCCGAGCCCAGCCGGTCCGGCCTGGTGCCGCGCTGGCAGCCGGACCGGGCCGAGCGGGACGCGGTGCTGCGCGAGGTGCGGGCCCGCGGCTGGGCGCTCACGGACGAGCAGCTCGCACCCGGTATCCGCTCGGTGGCCGCACCCCTGCGGGACGGGTCGGGCCGGGTGATCGCCGGGGTCAACGTCAACTGCCACGC
>DATEPR010000604.1:0-6530 GCA_035273045.1 Pseudonocardiaceae bacterium
GGAAAGCCGAACAGCACCAGATCGGTCAGGCCGAGATCGGCCGGGCAGTTGTAGGGCACGCCGGCCGGGAACGCTTTGCCCAGGTTGAGGGTGTGCGCCAGCGCGGCGGCCGGGGCGGTGCCGACGGTCGCGGACCTGACCAGGCTGTGCGGGTGGGGGTCGTTGAGGCCGCCGTAGCGGCAGACGGTGGCCCGGTCCGGGGTGCCGGGCACCATGTCGCCGCGGGATGCCGGCGGGTAGGTGTGGCCGGCGAGCACGGCCGGGCAGGTCGCGGGTCGGCTGCTGGCCGGTGGTTTCGCCGAAGCGGTGCCCACGCCCAATGCCGGCTGGGTCGTGGGCACCGCCCGGTGGGCGCAGCCGGCGACGAACGCCAGGAGGGACGCGGCCACTGCGGCCATGACCGCGGTTTTGGAGTTCATCGCTCACCACCGTTCGCTGCGCTGTCCTGGAGACGGATCGACCCCGCCGGCGCGTTGCACGGCAGCCCCGGGTCGGTGCCCACGGACTGAGACGAGAACCGGACATTTCCCGCTCACGGCCGTGTCCGATGCTGCGTTCGGCCCAACGGGCATACCCGGAACGTGATGTCATCGGGACTGTTCGACCAAAATCTCCGACACGATCGGTACCCATCACCCGATTGGCCGAATCGACGATTTACACTTCTCCGAGTAAGCCATCCAGCGCCTCGGGACGGCCGCTGGCCCCAGACAGAAAGACGCAAGGAATCACATGGCTCAGAAAGTTCTCGTGCAACTGGTGGATGACCTGGACGGCACCTCCAGCAGTGACATTTCGACCGTCACCTTCGGGTTGGACGGTGTGACCTACGAGATCGACCTCAACGCGGACAACGCCAGCAACCTGCGCAATCACCTGGCGGAGTACATCGCGGCCGCCCGCCGGACCGGCGGTCGGGTGCGGCGTGGTGGCACCCCTGGGGGTGGCAGCGGCCGCAACCGTGAGCAGACCCAGGCCATCCGGGAATGGGCCAAGAAGAACGGTCACGAGGTGTCCGACCGCGGCCGCATCCCGGCGGCCGTGATCGAGGCATTCGAGGCCGCTCAGGCGTCGCCGGGCAAAGGTAGGAAGAGCAGGTAGCCAGGAGCCCGCGCCGCGACAGCGCGGTAACGGCCGGCACGAGAACGGCCACCCGATTGCCGCTTGGGGCCGCACCGCCGACACACGGCGGGGCGGCCCCGGCCTTTCTCAGAAACTTATCAGGATCCACACCAGATGCGTCGAGAACAGTCCCCGATCCACCCCCACTAACGCGAATGGCGCTCCGCCCAAGCCGCAAGACCAAACCGCGGCCAAACCCCGGCCCACAACGCCTCGCGGCTCCCACAACCATTGACCACCACCAGCCAACGCCACGGCAGCAGGCCGGCGGTCCGGTTCGGGTGCCGCGGACATTGGGCATTTGGCTGGCTGGGGGTTGATGGCTCGGCGCCGGTACTGGTGGCAGGCCGGCGCGGTGGCAAGCCCGGGGTGGCGGCTGACTGGGCGGTCCGGCTCAGGCGCTGCGCAAGGTTGATGGCGGGTGGGTGCGGCGCCGGAGTGGGTGGCGGGACGGGCGGTCTGGCCCGAGCGTGGCGGAAGCTGGGGACTTGCCGGCCGCTGCGGGCCAGCGGCCCGCGCCAGCCGGCCCGGCTCAGTCCGACACGACCAGGGCGCGCAGGGCGGTGCGGAGTTGGTCGGCTGCCCGGTGGCTGAGTGGGGCCAGGAACTCGCGTTCTACCTCATCCGTGGTGCGCGTCGCGTGATCGAGCGTGGTCCGCCCGGTCGGCGTCAGTTCGACCACGTTGCGGCGGCGGTCGTGCACGTCCGGCGTGCGTGCCACCAGGCCCTTGTGCTCCAGCACGTCCAGCAGCGCCACCATCGTGGTGCGGTCCACACCCAGCCGCGCCGCGGCCTCCTGCTGGGACGCCGGCTCACCTTTGGCCAGCACCATCAGCACGGCCAACTCCCGGCCGTCGATGCCGTGGTGGGCGAGCGCGATGTTGTTCATCGCCCTCAGCTTCTCCTGCGCGTGCTTGAGCAGGTAGCTCAGGTTGCCGGTCAGCTCGCGGCTCATGGCGCGATCTTACCGGACGACTGATTGTCAGCTATACTGACGATCAATCATACTGACTGATTGGACCGCTGATGATTCTGATCACGGGGGGCCTCGGCTTCATCGGTACACACACGACCAGGGCGCTCCTGAACCGCGGCGAGTCGTGCGTGCTGGTCCAGCGCAGCACCGCCACGCTGCCGGACTCCCTGGCCGGCACGCCGGGCAAGGCGGTGGTCGAGCGGGTCGACATCACCGACCGAGCCACCTTCCTGGACCTGGGCCGGCGCCACCGGATCACCGGCATCGTCCACCTGGCGGGCGCCTTCGGCGGCGCCGACCCGATCGAGGACACCCGCCGCGAAACGAGCAGCCTGCTCACCGTCCTGGAGGCGGCCCGCGACTGGGGCGTCTCCAGGGTCACCGCGGCCAGCACCATCGGTGTGTACGGCGGGGCGCCGGGCAGCAGTCCGTTCGGTGAGGACACACCGCTGCCGCTGGTCGCCGGCCCGCTGATTCCGGCGGTCAAGAAGATCGACGAACTGATCGCCGACCTGGTCGGCGGCGCGCTCGGCGTCGAGGTGATCCGCTGCCGGATCGGCGCCGTGTGGGGGCCGGGTGCCCGGCCGGCGTCGCGGTACCTGGCCGCGCCCGAACTGGTCCACGCGGCGGTTCGCGGCATCCCGGTCCGCCTGCCGCACCACGCCGACGACGGCATCGACATGTGCTACGCGCCCGACTGCGGCAACGCGATCGCGCTGCTCCAGCTGACCGGTGGCCTCCGTCACAACGTCTACAACGTCGCCTCCGGCCGGCCCACCACCAACGGCGACGTGGCCGCCGCGGTCCGAAGGGTCGTGCCGGCCGCCGACATCGAACTGACTCCCGGCACCGCCAACGGATCCACCTGGCTGGACGTCGCCCGGTTGCGGGAGGACACCGGCTTCACCCCGGCGTACGACATAGACACCGCGGTCGCCGACTACGTCGCCTGGCTGCGCGCCGGCCACGAGCGCTGAGCCTGGTGTCGACTAGGGTCCGTCACGTCGACTACGCGAGACGAAGGACGGGGACCACGTGAAGTACGTGAAGCTGGGCTCGACAGGGCTGGACGTGTCGCGGATCTGCCTGGGCTGCATGAGTTTCGGCGCGCCGGACCGGGGCAACCACCCGTGGAGCCTGGACGAGGAGACGAGCCGGCCGTTCATCCGCCGGGCCGTCGAGGCCGGGATCAACTTCTTCGACACGGCCAACGCCTACTCGCACGGCAGCAGCGAGGAGATCGTCGGCCGGGCGCTGGCCGAGTACGCCAACCGGGACGAGATCGTGCTCGCCACGAAGGTGTACATGACGATGCGGTCCGGTCCCAACGGCGGCGGCCTGTCCCGCAAGGCGATCATGGCTGAGATCGACAACAGCCTGCGCCGCCTGGGCACCGACTACGTGGACCTCTACCAGATCCACCGCTGGGACTACGGCACACCGATCGAGGAGACCCTGGAAGCCCTGCACGACGTGGTGAAGGCCGGCAAGGCCCGCTACATCGGCGCGTCCTCGATGCACGCCTGGCAGTTCAGCAAGGCCCTGTACCTGGCTGACCGGCACGGCTGGACCCGGTTCGCCACCATGCAGAACCACTACAACCTGCTCTACCGCGAGGAGGAGCGGGAGATGCTGCCGCTGTGCGGCGACCAGGGCGTCGGCGTCATCCCGTGGAGTCCGCTGGCCAGGGGCAAGCTCACCCGCGACTGGGACGACACCAGTGCCCGCAGTGAGACCGACGAGTTCGGCAAGCGTCTCTACCAGGACACCGACCGGGCCATCGTGGAGCGTGTCGCGGCGATCGCGAACGAGCGCGCGGTGCCCAGGGCGCAGGTGGCGATGGCGTGGCTGCTGCGCAACCCGCTGGTGACCGCCCCGATCGTCGGCACCACCAAACCGCACCATCTCGACGACGCGGTCGCGGCTGTGGACCTGACCCTGTCCGACGACGAGGTGGCGCAACTGGAGGAGCCGTACACGCCGCACCGCGTCGTCGGCTTCGTGTGAGGTCCACAGTGGACTAGAAGGTCGCCATGCCTTCGACGCCGATCCCGCCGATCACCAAGCGTTCCTTGCGGTTGCCCAGAAGTTGCGCGGTCCAGTCGACGACACCGCCGTCGCCGATCTCCCGCCGCGTGGCACCCCGCACGGCGAACGCCTTGTAGCACAGGCCGCCGTAGTAGCCGCGGGCCGCGGCCCGGTCCGGGTCGTCCACCACCGTGACGTCACCGAGGCCGGTCACCGCGTCCCGCACGGCGTCGGCGACCGGCGCCAACCGGGGCCGCGCCACCGTCAACCGCAACTCGGCGCCACCGCCGCCCAACTCCAGGATGGCCCGCACCAGGTACCGCGCGTGTTCCACGACGTGCCGCAGTTCGAATCCCAGGTCGCCGGTGTCCCGGCCCGCGGACACCAGGCCCACCAGGCCGAAATGCGCGAACCGGCCGGTGGCCGACTCCAGTTGGGCCCGCACCAGCCGCTGCACCGCGGCCAGCCGCACTGGCTCCGCCGAGCGTGGTTCCGCGGCCAGCAGGGCGGCACGCCGGTCCGCCGCGACCAGTGCCAGCCCGTTCGTCGCGTCCGCGGCCACCTCGGTGCCGCGCACCGTGGCCAGCACCTTGTTCTGGTGCACGGCACCCAGCACCGAATGCGTGCCCAGCGGCACCACCGGGGCCAGCGTCACCGGTTCGAATCCGGCCGGCAACACCGCCAGCAGCCGATCCTCGGTGCGTCGCAACAACTCGAACGGCACCGACGCCGGAGCGACGAACCGGTCCGACCGGAAGCGGCGCGCCACGTCGGCCGGGCTCAGCCGGTCCGCGCGCAGCCGCATCACCCGCAGCAGCAACGTGGTCAGGTCGGCGCCGGACAGCCCGACCAGCCGGTCGACGACGCCGGCGCCGCCCGCCGCCCGCACCACCCGGTCCGTCGCCGTCGGTGTGTCCATCGCCCATGCCTACCATCGGGCAACCTGAACGGCGACCGACTTTGCCCTGCCGCACGACCCGTAAACTCGGTCCGTGCGCAGTGATCGGCCCTGGACCCGGACCCGGCTGGTGCTGGCCGTCGCCGTGCTGGTGGTGCTGTTCGGGGCCGTCGCCGACCTGATCGTGCCGCGCCCGGCGCCGCCGCACAAACCCGGCCCGCCCAACGGACCGCTCACCATCGTGTCGCTCGGTGACAGCACCATCTCCGGTGAGGGCGCCGGCGACTACACCGCCGACACCAACGGGCGGGACGGCGACTGGTGCCACCGCTCCCCCAACGCCGAGATCGACCACACCCACGTCGCCGGTGTCGTCCGCACCGTGAACCTGGCCTGCTCCGGCGCCAGCACCGCCCAGGTCGGCGTCGGCGACGCCCGCCAGTACGGCGAACCGTCCCAGACCGAACGGCTCGTCCAACTGGCCAGGCACAACCGGGTGGTCGCGGTCGTCGTGGCCGTCGGCGCCAACGACGACCCGCACTTCTCCCAACTGCTCAACGCTTGCATCGGGGCGTGGGCCGACCAGGGCAGTTGCAGCCGGGGCTTCGAACCTCAGTGGCAGCACCGGATCAACGCGATGGTCCCCAAGGTCACCAAGGTGCTCAACGAGATCCGCGCCGCCATGGCGTCGATTCACTACGCGCCAGGCACCTACCAACTGGTGCTCCAGTCCTACGCCGCGCCGGTCGGCCCCAACGCGGCGGGCGACCTGCTCAGCCTGGCCGGCTGCCCGTTCCGCGTCGTCGACCTGAACTGGGTGCGCAACACCGCGATCCACGCGCTCGACGACGGCCTGCACGAGGCGGCAGACAGGGCCAGGGCGCGGTTTCTCGACCTCGCCGACGCCGGCCTCGGCCATGAGGCGTGCTCCGGGGGCGAGCGGACGCGCAACGAGTGGTTCACCCGGCTCACCGTCGCCTGGCAGGACGTGACCAACTCGCAGCGGGTCAGTCACGCGCTCCAGGCGTCGTTCCACCCCAACGCCCGCGGCGCCGCGGCCTTCGGCAACTGCCTGGGCCAGTTCCTCGCCACCACCGACCGTGCCGCCGCCTGCCTCGCCGGCCCCAACGGCGTGCTGCACCCGGCCGCCATGGTCACGTCGGGCTAGCCGTCACGCCCTTGACCAGTTCGCCCCGGCCGCCGGTGATCCGGGCCGCGCCGAGGACGTTCATGTAGTCCCGGAAGCCGACCACCTCACCGTCCCGCACGGTCACCACGGCCACGCCGGACCGGAACCGGAACGGCTCACCGGTGGCGAGCGTGGTGCCGGTGACGTCGGACTCGGTGATCACCACGTTCGGATCGGCCGTTCGGTGCACGGTCGACTCGATGTCGTCGATCGACACCAGCGACCGGATGTCCCGCCGCGACTCCACCACGTGCTTGCGGATCGCCTCCCGGCCCTCCAGCCGCGACGGCATCCCCGGCACGTCGAACGGGTACTCG
>DATEPR010000605.1:0-2087 GCA_035273045.1 Pseudonocardiaceae bacterium
CACCAGCACGCCGACGTCTCCGGCGGCTGGCTGCGCGCCGCCACGTTCGGGGCGATGGACGGCCTGGGCGCGGCCGATCTCGCCGCCGTCGGCCGTGACGACCGAGTTGTTGGACATGTTCTGCGCCTTGAACGGCGCCACCCGCACACCGCGGCGGGCCAGCCACCGGCACAGCCCGGCGGCCACGACGCTCTTGCCGGCGTCCGACGTGGTGCCGGCCACCAGCAGCGCGCCCCGCGTCACGGCAACGTCAGGATTTCCGCGCCGTCGTCGGTCACCACCAGGGTGTGCTCGAACTGGGCGGTCAGCTTGCGGTCCTTCGTGACGACGGTCCAGCCGTCGTCCCACACGTCGTAGTCGACCGTGCCGAGCGTGATCATCGGCTCGATGGTGAACGTCATGCCGGACTTGATCTCGGTGGTGATCTTCGGTTCCTCGTAGTGCAGGACCGTCGGCGTGCCGTGGAAGTACGGGCCGACGCCGTGGCCGGTGAAGTCGCGCACCACGCCGTAGCCGAACCGCTTCGCGTAGGCCTCGATCACCCTGCCGATCACGTTGAGCTGTCGCCCCGGGCGGACTGCCTTGATGGCCCGCATGGTGGCCTCGTGGGTGCGCTCGACCAGCAGCCTGGCCTCCTCGCTGACCTCGCCGGCCAGGAACGTGGCGTTCGTGTCGCCGTGCACGCCACCGATGAACGCGGTGACGTCGATGTTGCAGATGTCACCCTCCTCGATCACCGTCGAGTCGGGGATGCCGTGACAGATGACCTCGTTCAGCGACGTGCAGCACGACTTCGGGAAGCCGCGGTAGCCCAGCGTCGACGGGTAGGCCCCGTTGTCGCACAGGAACTCGTGCACCACGGCGTCGACGTCGTCGGTGGTGTTGCCCGGCTGCACGGCCTTGCCGCCCACCTCCAGGGCCTGCGCGGCGAGCCGGCCGGCCAGCCGCATCGCCTCGATGACCTCGGGCGTGCGCACGCCGTCGCTGGTGTCCCGTTCCGGCGAGGCCCGGTCGACGTACTCGGGCCGGGCGATGGACGCGGGGACGGGTCGGCGCGGGGACAGCTTGCCTGGCTGCAACGGGGCACGAACGGGCATGTGTTCACCCTACGACGTGTCAGAACAGCACCGTGGCGTACCGCCCGACCTGCCGGAAGCCGACCCGCTGGTAGGCGGCCCTGGCCGGGGTGTTGAACCCGTTCACGTACAGGCTGGCGCTGCGGCCCATGCCACGCACCAGGCGCTCCACCACGGCCGCCGTGCCGTGCGTGGCCAGGCCGTGCCCGCGCCTGCCCGGCTGCACCCAGACCCCCTGGATCTGGCCGACCTTCGAGGACAGCGAGCCGATCTCGGCCTTGAACACCACTTCGCCGTCCTCGAACCGGGCGAACGCGCGCCCGGCCGAGATCAGCTCGGCCACCCGGGCCCGGTAGCTGAGGCCACCGTCCTCGGCGCACGGGTCGACGCCGACCTCCTCGACGAACATGGCGATCGCGGCGGGCAGGTAGCTGTCCAGCTCCTCCGGCCGCACCGGCCGCACCAGCGGGTCGGCCGGGACGTCGGGCACGCCGCTCATCGCCATCAGCGGCTGGTCGGCGCGCACCTCCCTGGCCGGCCCCCAGTCCGGGGCCAGCTCCTGCCACATCCCCAGCACCTGCTCGGCCGGTCCGACCAGCGACGAGCACATCCGGCCGCGCCGCACCGCGCGGTCGGCGAAAATCCGCAGCGCCGCCTGGTTGCCCTGCAGCGGCACCAGATTGGGGCCCGCGAAGCACAGGCCCTCCAGCCGGCCGCCGCGCAACGGCCTGCTGTCGGCGCCCCACATCTCACCGCCCAACCGCCACGGTTCGAGGCCCGCGACCTCGACCCGGGCGGTCACCATGCACGTCACCACCGGATCCGCGTCCAGGAGTGCCTTGACCGCCGGCAGGTCACGATCGTTCAGCAGGCGGGCGCCACCGAGCCTCAACACCAGTTCAGCGTGCCAGATCACACCACACCGAGGGGAGGCGCCAAGCCGTTAGCACCCTTCCGCCGCGGCGACCGCTGTTACGGTCAGTGGCCGGACCACACTCAGGAGACCGTCAC
>DATEPR010000606.1:0-9498 GCA_035273045.1 Pseudonocardiaceae bacterium
TGCGCAGCCGCCTGCGTAGGGGAGTTCGAACCGCTCGCGGTGGTGGATCAGGGGGCCGAGGAACATGATGATGCTGCGGGTGCGCCTGGCCGCCGCGACGTCCATGTTGGCCAGGTTGAGGGTGGCGGGTGGGGTGATCTCCAGGTCGTTGTCCTCGCCGATCCAGCGCCACCGCACCCCGATGCTGGTGAGGACTTCGAGGATGCGGTTGACCTCCTCGATCCTGGCCACTTTGCGCAGTGTGGTGCGGCCCCTGTTCAGCAGCGCGGCGCACAGCAGGGCGACGCCGGCGTTCTTGCTGGACTTGACGGCGATCTCCCCGGACAGCCGGCGGCCGCCTTCGACGCGCAGGTGCATGGGACCGGACCGGCCCAGGGAGACGATCTCCGAGTCGAGCGCGTTGCCGATGCGGGTGAGCATTTCCAGGGACAGGTTCTGGTTGCCCTGCTCGATGCGGTTGACGGCGCTCTGGCTGGTGCCGAGCGCTTCGGCGAGTTGGGCCTGGGTCCAGCCGCGGTGCTTGCGGGAGTCCCGGACGACCGTGCCGATGCGTCGCAGGTAGTCGCCCAGGAGCAGGGTGCTGTCCGCCATGTCATCGGACTCTATCTCACATGTGATGTGGATGCCGTTGACACGCGGGTTGACCTGCGGGGATTGGTGGCTGGTGTGATTGGTGTGGTGATGCTTATGCGTGGGGTGACGTTCTCAGTGTTGTTGGCGTCCTGCAGGAAACCGAAGACGCCGTCCGGGTCGGCGGCGACCTCGAAGAAGTTCTCGATCAGCATCGGGGACCGCTCAGTCGGTCGCGGCCCGTTCGATCGCGTCGACGACGCGGGCGGGGGTGACGGGGGCGTGGTTGATCCGGGCACCCAGCGGGCGCAGGGCGTCCTCGACGGCGTTGGCGACCGCGGCCGGTGCGGGGATGGTGCCGCCCTCGCCGGCTCCCTTGGCGCCCAACGGGTTCAGCGGGCTGGGGGTCTGGATGTGGAACAGGTCGACGGCGGGCACCTCGGTCGCCGACACCAGGGAGTAGTCGAGGTAGCTGGCGGCCTGCGGTTGGGCGTCGGCGTCGTAGGCGGCTTCCTCGTACAGGGCGTTGCCGATGCCGTGCGCGAAACCGCCCAGCACCTGGCCGTCGACCAGCCTGGGGTTGATGACGTTGCCGCAGTCGTGGCCGATGACGTACTTCAGGATGGTGACCCCGCCGGTGTCCGGGTCGACCTCGACGACGGCGGCGTGGGCGCCGCTGGCGTAGGCGGCGCGTTCCGGGGCGAAGTAGGCGGACGTTTCCAGCCCGGCCCGCACCCCCTTGGGCAGGGTGATGCCGTGCTTGCCGATGTTGGCGACCTGGGCCAGTTCCAGCAGGGTCCTGGACTTGTCCACGTCGCCGTCCAGGCAGGCGCGGTCACCGACGAAACTGATCTCGGCCGGGTGGCAGCCCAGCAGCACGGCGGCGGTCTCGGCGAGACGTTCCCGCAGTTGTGCCGCGGCCTGGTAGGTGGCGGGGCCGGCGGTGGCGGTGATGCGGGACGCGAACGTGCCCTGGCCGAACGGGATCTTGCTGGTGTCGCCGGTGGTGACGTCGATGTAGCGCATGTCCAGGCCCAGCGCGTCGGCGGCGATCTGGGCGTAGACGGTTTCGTAGCCCTGGCCCTGGCCGGCGGCGGCGAGGGTGACCAGGACGCGGCCCTGGTTGGTCAACCGCGTCTTGGCGCCCTCGTACGGTCCCAGGCCGCAGCCCTCGACGTAGCACGCCAGGCCGATGCCGACCAGCCGGCCCTCGGCACGCAATGTGGCCTGTTCAGCGCGCAGCGCCGGGTAGTCCAGGCGCTCCAATGTGCCGGACAACAGGGCCGGGAAGTCGCCGGAGTCGTAGGTGAGGGGACTGCCGTCGCGGAACGTGATGCCGACCTCGTAGGGGAACTCGTCCGGTTGGATGAGGTTGCGTTCCCGCACCACCGCCGGATCCAGGTCCAGGTGTTCGGCGATGCGGTCCAGCATGCGTTCCATCGTGAACACCGCCTGGGGCCGGCCGGCGCCGCGCACGGACGACGCGGGCACCATGTTCGTGTAGCAGGCCAGCAGTTCCACGTGGATGTTGGGCACGCGGTAGGGGCCGGGGAGGGTGCTGGTGGTGATGGACGGCACCTGGAGGCCGGCGCAGTAGGCGCCCTGGTCGTGTTCGACGAGGTCGCGCACCGCGATCAGCCGGCCGTCGTCGTCGAAGCCGACCTCGACGCGGTGGGTCTGGGAGCGTTCCATCATGGCGGACACGAAGTTCTCCGACCGGTCCTCCACCCACTTCACCGGCCGGCCGATCTTCCTGGCCACCCAGGGGATGACCACTTCCTCGCCGTAGAACTGGGCTTTCGGGCCGAACCCGCCGCCAACGTCGGCCGGCGCGATGACGCGGATGTCGTCCTCGGGCATCTGGTAGATCAGCGACAGCTGCTGGCGGGCGTAGTGCGGCGACTGCGTGGTGTCCCACACGACGAGCTGGCCGGTCGCCGGGTCGAAGCGGGCCGCGACGGCGCGGCACTCCATGGAGTGGCCGCCGCCGCGGGTCACGGTGAACTCGGCGCTCAGCGTGTGCGGCGCGTCCCGCAGGGCCTGTTCGGCGTCCCCGGAGGACTGGGCGAGCCGCACCGCCACGTTGGACTCGTCGCCCTCGTGGGCCATCGGTGCGTCGGGGGCCAGCGCCGCGGCCGTGGAGCCGACGGCCGGCAGTTCGTCGTAGTCGACCTCGATGAGTTCGATGGCGTCCTCGGCCAGGTAGCGGGACTCGGCGACGACCACCGCGATCGGTTCGCCGACGTAGTGGACCGCGCTGGGTGGCATGGGCAGCCTCGGGTAGTCCCGCAGTTGCGGGTGGGTCACCTTGGGCGCCAACGGTTTCTGGATCTCCATCAGGTCGGCGCCGGTGAACACGGCGACCACGCCGGGCAGTTCGCGGGCGGCGTCGGCGTCGATGGAGCGGATGTTGGCGTGGGCGAACGTGGACCGCAGGAACGCGGCGGCCAGTGCGCCGGGCAGTTCCAGGTCGTCCAGGTAGCGGCCGTGGCCGGTGAGCAGGCGGTCGTCCTCGCGCCGGGTGACGGACGCGCCGATCATGCCCTTCACCGCGCCGGCGTGGTCACTCACCGTCGGCCTCCCTGCTCGCGTCCAGCACGGCCTGGACCAGTCCGGAGTAGCCGGTGCAGCGGCAGATGTTGCCGGACAGCACGTCGCGGGCCTGCTGCTCGTCGCGGACCGGTCCTTCGCGCAGGGCGGCGGTGACGCTCATCAGGAACCCGGACGTGCAGAAGCCGCACTGCAGCGCGTAGTTGTCCCTGAACGCCCGCTGCAACGGACCCAGCTCCCCCTCCGCGGCGAGTCCTTCGACGGTTTCCACCGCGCACCCGTCGGCCTGCACGGCCAGCATCAGGCAGGACCGCACGGCCGCGCCGTCCACGATCACCGTGCACGCGCCGCACACGCCGTGCTCGCAACCCAGGTGCGTGCCGGTGAGGCGGAGTCGTTCGCGCAGGAAGTCGGCCAGTGTCGTGCGGTCGTCGACGGCGTGTTGTGCGGTGGCGCCGTTGACGGTGACCGAGATCAGGTGTCCGGTCGCGGTGGTGTCGGTCATCCGGTGGTCTCCTGCTGGGTGCGGACGTCGGCCAGGGCGCGGCGGACCAGGGTCCCGGTGAGGCGTTGCCGGTAGGCGGCGCTGGCGTGGATGTCGCCGGTCGGGTGGACACCGGCGCGGGCGAGCCGGGCGGCCTCGTCGAGCACCGTGTCGTCCAGGGTGCTGCCCGCCACGAGGGCTTCCACGTCGGTGAGGCGTTGCGGTGTGGCGTGCACGCCGGCCGCGGCGACCCGGCACTCGCGGACCACACCGGACGGGTCGGTCCGGCACGACGCGGCCACCCCGGCCAACGCGAAGTCGCCACGGCGGGTGGCGAACTCGTGGAACGCCGCGTACGTGCCCGGCGGGGGCAGCGCGATCCGCACCCGCAGCAGCAGTTCGTCCGGTTCCATCGCGGTCGTCAGGTGGAACCGGAAGAAGTCGGCCACGTCGATGGTGCGGCTGCCACGGGCCGACGCCACCGTGAACGAGGCGTCCAGAACGGACATGACGGTGGGCAGTTCGGCAGCCGGGTCGGCGTGCGCGAGACTCCCGCATACCGTGCCGCGGTTGCGGATCTGCGGATGCGCCACCTGACGCAGCGCCGAGGTGAGCACCGGCAGCGCCGCCGCCACCTCCGCGGACCGCTCCACCTGCCGCTGCCGCGCCAGCGCCGGAATGGTGACCGCGTCCGCCGCCCACCGGATCTGCGCCAGTTCGGCCGGCAGCCGGTTGATGTCCACCAGGTGGTCGACCTGGGCGAGCCGGAAGTTCAGCATCGGCATCAGGCTCTGCCCGCCGGCCAGCACCTTCGCCTCGTCGCCGTACTCGTGCAGCATCCCCAGCGCCTCGTCCAGTTCGCGGGGCGCGTGATAGGTGAACCGGCCCGGCTTCATCGGCAGAACTCCCGCACCGTGCCGGCCAGTGCCGGCTGTTCGATCAACGCCATGTGCCGCAGCCCGGGCAGCACCCGCAGGGTGGCGCCGGGAATGCCGGCGGCCAGCTGTTCGGCCATGGCCGGTGGGGTGGCGTAGTCCTGTTCGCCGACCAGCACCAGGGTGGGCGCGGTGATCGACGCCAGCAGGTCGCGGGCGTCCAACGCGCCCATGGCCCGGCAGGCCGCGGCGTGCGCCGCGCTGTCGGTGGCGACGAACAGGTCGACGACCCGCCGCACCTCGTCCGGGTGGGATTCCCGGAACGGGTCGGAGAACCAGCGGTCCACCTGGAACCCGACCTGCTTCGCACGGGGCACGGTGGCGGCCTTCTCGGCGCGATCGGCCCACGCCTTCGGGGCGTCCGGCCCGTACCAGGCGGTGGTGTCGGCCAGCACCAGCGACCGCACCCGGTCGGGATGCTGCGCGGCGTACGTCATCGCCACGCCACCGCCCATGGACATGCCCAGCAGGTGCACCGGTCCCGACGCCAGCGTGTCCAGGGCGTCGGCGAGGTCGGCGGCCATGTCGGCGATGCCGAACTCGGCGCCGTCCCACGACGTGCCGCCGTGGCCGCGCAGGTCCGGCCCGTACACGGTGAACTCGTCGGCCAGCGCCGAACCCAACGGCCGCCACAACTCGCCGCACAGCGCCAGCGGGTGCAGCAGCACCACCGGGTCGCCGCCGTCACCCCACGTGGTCATCGCCATGTGGCCCTGCCGGATCGGCACCTGCCGTTGCCCGGCCACGGTCATGCGTTCCTCCAGAACAGGTCGGCGGCGTTCCCACCCAGGACCGCCTCGGTGTCGTCGCCCAGGCCGGCGGCGCGGACCGTGCCGACCGGGTCCGGGTCGCCCAGGGCGAACGGGTAGTCGCTGCCCAGCAGCAGGTGCCCCGGCCCGACCAGCCCGGCCAGGAACGCCACCGCGGGGGCGGACAGGGTGACCGTGTCGAAGTACAGGTCGGGCAGGTAGTCCGACGGCCTGTCCCGGGCCAGGTCCCCGGCGTGGGCCTCGCCGACCCGGTGACCACCGTCCAGCCGGGCGGCCGCGTAGGGCAGGAAACCGCCGCCGTGCACCAGCACCAGCCGCAGACCCGGATGGCGGTCCAGCACGCCGTGCAGGATCAACTCGGTCACCGCGAACGTGTTGTCCACCAGCCGGCCGTACACGTTGCCCAACCCACCCAGCGTGGGCAGCTCACCGGACGGGCCGCACGTCGGCGGGTGCAGCAGCACCGGCGCACCCAACTCGGCCAGCACCGTCCACAGTGGCTCCAACTTGGGGTCGTGCAGCACCGTGCCGTCCGGCGGGTTCGTGTTCAGCACCACCCCGGCCAGTTCCGGGCGGGCCAGCACCGTCCGCGCGTCCTCCGCCGCGGCTTCGCCGTCGTCCACCGCGACCGTGGCCAGGCCGACCGTGTCCGGTCCGGCGTCGGCGACCGTCTGGCACAGCGCGTCGTTCAGCAGCACCGCCCACGACCGGGCGTCGGCCGGTGACATGCCGGGGCCGAACTGGACGTCCAGCCACGGCGACAACACCTGCCGGGTGATGCCGGTGCCGGACAGCCACGCCCGCCGCGCCGCCGGTTCGGTCATCCGTGGCCGGATCGGCCGGGTGTCACCGGCGCCCGGGACGGACACCACCCAGCCCGCGTCGCCGCGCCGGGCGGCGAAACCGTGGGCGGGGGAGCGTTCCAGGTCGGTGAGCAGGCTGGCCGGAACCACGTGGGCGTGCACGTCCGCGACAATGCTCACCGGCCATCCGCCTTTCCGTCGGCCACCTCGGTCACCGAGGTTATTGGGGGTGCCCGCCGGGGGACCAGCGTCGTTTCCTGTTGCCCGGGGTTAGCGCGGCTAACAGCCGCCGGCGTGACGACCGGCCGGTGGGCATCGGGCCTGGTCATGCGGCTGGCCGGTGAGGACCGGCGGTGGCAGCGCCGTGCCGGCGTTCTATCCTCGACCAGAGTTGATCGGGCGGGCCGGAAGGACACTGGTGCTGGAGGTACGGCGGCTGCGGATCTTCGCGGCGGTCGCTGAGCGCGGATCGTTCACGGCCGCCGCCGAGGAGCTGTTCATGACCCACTCGGCCGTGTCCCAGCAGATGGCGCTGCTGGAACGGCAACTGGGCATGCAGCTGATGGTGCGCGGCCCGCGCGGCGTCGACCTCACCGAACCCGGCAGGGTCCTCGCCGACCGGGCCACCGTGCTGCTGGGCAGCATCGCCGCCCTGGAACGGGAGATGCGCGACCTCAAGGCCCGCCACTCCTACGTGCGGCTGGGCGCGTTCCCCACCGCGGGCGCCGACCTGATCCCGCGCGTGGTGTCCGAGTACCAGAAACGCCACCCCGACACGCGGATCGTGCTGCGGTCCGCGCACGCCGGCGACATGGCCGGCTGCCTGCGCGACGGCGCCATCCACATCGGGCTGGTGTGGGACTACGACTTCGCGCCCCGCGGGATGCCCGCCGACGTGGAATGGGTGCACCTGGCCGACGACCCGCTGTGCGTGCTGTTCCCCACCGACCACCCGCTGGCCGGTGAGGAATGTGTCGACCTGGCCGAACTGTCCGGTGAGGAATGGGTGGTGCGCGGCCACCAGCCGCCCTACGACGACGCGTTCGTCGTGATGTGCCGGATGGCCGGTTTCGAACCGGCGATCGCGTTCGTCACCGACGACTACCCGTCCGCGCAGGGCCTGGTCGCCGCGCACATCGGGATCAGCGCCGCACCCCGCCTGTCCCTGGTGGCGCAGCGACCCGACGTGATCGCCGTGCCCATCACCGCGCCCGCCCCACACCGCAGGATCGCCGCGGTCCGGCTGCGCGGCGCCAACCACCCGCCGGCCGCCCAGCAGATGCTCGACGTGCTGCGCGAGTCGACCGTCCAGGACCCCCACCTTGAGGTACCGCCAGCATGACCATCGACGAACTGGGCGACACCGTCCCCCCGGAGGGCAGCGACGTGCTGAGCCGGATGCTCCGCGACAGCCGCTCGGACACGTCGCTGGTGGACAAGATGGTCGAGGACCTGGCCATGCGGATCATCGACGGCCGCCTGCCACCCGGCGCCGACGTCAACTCCGTCGAACTGGCCCGCCGCTACGGCAGCAGCCGCACCCCGGTCCGCGAAGCCCTGCTCACCCTGCAACGCGAGGGCCTGGTCGACATCCCGGCCCGCCGCCGCCCCCGGGTCGCACTGGTCACCCTCGCCCAGGTCCGCGAGATGTACGAGGTGCGGGCCAACCTGCACGCCCTGGTCAGCGAACTCATCGTGCAGTCGGCCGACGAGGCCGGCCTGGACGTGCTGCGCGGCCAGCACGACCGGCTGCGGTCGGACGCCGAACGCGGCGACGTCGAGGCCTACTTCTGGCACAACGTGGCGTTCCGGCAGGCCGAGGCCGAGATCGCCGGCAACCGGCAACTCACCCGCCTGCTGTCCACCCTGGGCCTGCGCACCCTGCAACTGCGGCACCTGTCCCTGTCCTTCCCCGGCCGGCTGGACCGGTCGGTCGAGGACCACGAACGCCTCCTGGCCGCCTACACCGACCGCGACGCCCCACTCGCCGTGGCGCTCACCAAGTCGATCATCATGGCCGGCTACCGGGCCATCGAGGCGTCCGGCTGGTCCGGCCTGGAACCCGACTGACCCCAGCGGTCACACCGACGCCAGGGCCACCGCCTGCCGGATCGCCTCCACCAGGCTCGCCTCGTCCGCCACCCCGGTGCCGGCGATGTCGAACGCCGTGCCGTGGTCCACGCTCGTGCGGATCACCGGCAACCCCACCGTGATGTTCACGCCGGCGTCGATCCCCAGCACCTTCACCGGCCCGTGCCCCTGGTCGTGGTACATGGCCACCACCAGGTCGAAATCGCCGCGCACCGCGCGGAACAACGCCGCGTCCGCCGGCAGCGGCCCCACCGCGTCCACCCCGTCGGCCACCACCGCCGACACCGCAGGCACGATCCTGGCCTCCTCGCCGTTGCCGAACAGGCCGTTCTCCCCGGCGTGCGGGTTGATCCCGCACACCGCGATCCTCGGCCGCCCGATCCCGGCCCGCACCAACGTGTCGTGCCCACGCCGGATGGTGCGTTCCACCAGGCCCGGTTCGATCATCGCCACCGCGTCCAGCAGCCCGACGTGCGTCGTCACGTGGATCACCCGCAGGCCGGGCGCGGTCAGCATCATCGAGACCTCCGGCGTGCCGGTCAGCTCGGCCAGCAGCTCGGTGTGCCCGGGATACCGGTGGCCGGCCGCGTGCAATGCCGCCTTGTTCAACGGGGCCGTGCAGATCGCCCGCACCTCACCGGCCACCGCCATGGCCGCCGCCGTCGCCACATACTGGTAGGCCGCCTCACCGGCCTCCTCGGACAACTCCCCGAACGGCATTCCCTCCGGCACGTTGCGCAGGTCCAGACAGTCCACCGTGCCGTGCGCGTACACGCCGTCGTCGACCCCGACCGCCGGCCGCACCGCCACGTCCACCCCGCACAGCCGGGCGGCCTGGCGCAGCCGCGCCGCGTCACCCACCACCAGCAGCCGGGCCAACCGGTGCGGCTCCGCACGAGCCAGCGCCTTCACCACGATCTCCGGGCCGATGCCGGACGGGTCGCCCATGGTCACGGCGACGACTGGTCGGGTCACGCTGACCTCCCGGTGAGCTGGGACAGAACGTCGGCGAGCACCCTCGGCCCGCCGAAACCACCGGCCTTGGACACCAACAGCGGCACCCCCGCCCGTTCCACCGAACTCAACACCACACCCGGCGCCAGCTCGCGGTGCACCACCAGTTCGGTCGCGCCGACCCGCCGCAGCCACGCCCGCGCCACCGCACCACCGGTCGCCACCACCACCCCCGCGCCCACGCACCGGCACGCCACCTCGGCCAACCGGTCCGCCACCACGGCCGCCCGATCCGGCACCACCGGCGCGTCCGGATCCACCGCCACCAACACGTCCGCACC